>NZ_UGTA01000002.1 GCF_900454895.1 Phocoenobacter uteri
GTCTAGTCATTATATGATTTTCTTCATTATTAATGACTTCTAGAAAGGTCTGCTTATTTTTAAGCATTTGGCTAAAATCAGCACCAAAGGTCTCAGCAGATAATTTTGGTAATTCAATAATTGTATTAATTGAGTTTTTATTATTTTTATAGACAGCCATTTCTGTAAATGATTTTCCTTTATATTCAATATCACCCCAAAAAGGATTTAGCCAAACAACAAAATTTGAATTTTTCCCGAAACTTTTAACTAATGAATTTAATCCATTTAATGTATCTAGTAATGCTTGTCCAGAAGTAATCACTGTATGAATTACTATTTCATGCCCCATTGATTCTATTAATTCTGGGATCTCATTTGAGATTAAATAATGAGATAAAGGGAAAAAAGATGCTGCACCATTATCAATGATTATATCGTATTCAGTTTCACTTATTATTTCTATAAGTCTATCAAAATTACGAGTATTTATCTGCTGATCTTCAATTAATTCTAGGTGACTAACATTTAATGCTTTATAAGCTTCAAATGATGCATTTACAGGATCTGTATCAATGCAGCTTATTTTATCGCCTTTCGATATTTTATACTGAGCTAACAAACTAGATACTACAGTTTTTCCGACTCCACCTTTACCTTGTAGAATAAAATTAATTTTTGCCATAATACACCTCTTTATACTAAATTAAATTTTTTGTATCAATTACCTTAGGATTAAATTCAAATTTATTAGATTCCTTAATTTTTATTTTTTGCGTTTCTGCAGAAATTTGATTTATATCTTTTTTATCACAAATGTTTTTATAGTCTCCCAATACTACTTTAATTGATTTTGTAAATTGTTGGTAGCTATAAGGATAGATATTCTTTTCTTTGAATACTTCATAAATATCTTTGAAACAATAGCCTTCATTCAACGCAGATATAATATGTGTTTTATACGCCAGAATAAAAAACCTAGATTTAGGTTTTTGAGTATTCGTAACTCTGCTAGCTAGTTCTTTTAGAAGTTCTTTTTCTTTCATTATTTTAGCCGCTAAAATTAATTTTATTTATACAAAAAAACTGTAATAAACAAAAATCGCCTATATTAAAAAATAATTGCCAATTATTAAACTATAATAAACATTATTATACAATAATAAACATAATTAACCAATATTTGCTTTTTTTTCTTCTGGCGTTATACTTTAAAACGTGGGCAAGATATGTAAATATGGCCATCTTTTTCAAAGATATCCATATTTACTTGGACTAATTCGCTAAAGCTCAAGTCCAATCTTGCTCTGCGAGGCTAAAGGCTGCCGCCTTATTAAAATATATTTGGAATGAATTATGAACATTAAGCGTGATAATTTAAGAAGAGAAATTCTTAAAGTTTGTTTATCTAAATCAGATAAAGAAGAAATAAAAATTAAAGCTAACTCTTTAGGAATGACGACATCAACATTTTTAAGAAATTTAGGGCTAGGATTTAAACCAACAAGTACGCTAGATCAAGATGCTATTTTAGAGTTAGTTAAAATAAATACTGCTCAATCAAGGCTAGGTAATTTAATGGCATTGGCTTTAAAAAATCCAGAAAAGATGTCTTTATATGGTGATAAAGATATAGCCACAAAAATTGATACTTTGCTTGATGAGATTGCAAAATTACAAATTACAATGTTAAGCATTGTCAATAATGTTAATGGAAATGCAGATAAATGATTGCAAAAAAAATACCAATGAAAACAGTTAGTAAATCTAGTTTTAGTAGATTGGTAAATTATATATCAGATACACAAAATAAAAATAATAGGATTGATAATATTCGTATTACAAATTGTACATCAGATAATATCGAATGGGCTAAATTAGAGATCCAAGCAACTCAAAATAAAAATACTCGTAGTGAATCAGATAAAACATACCATTTATTATTGTCTTTTCCTACTGGAGAATTCCTTGAACATAAAAAACTTTATGAGATAGAAGATCGCTTTTGTAATGCTTTGGGATATGGTGATCATCAGAGAATTAGTGCTATTCATAATGATACTGATAATTTACATATTCATATAGCTATTAATAAGATTAATCCGAAATCTTTTAATATTCATGAGCCTTTTAATGATTATAAGATTTTATCTTCTGTTTGTTCTCTTGTTGAAAATGAATATGACTTGATAGCAACAAATCATATAGGGTCTAAAACAATATCTCAAAATAAAGTTCAGGATATGGAAAGATTTTCTGGTCTTGAAAGTTTGGTTAGCTGGATAAGAAGAGAGTGCTTAGATGATATATTTAGAAGTTCTAATTGGGAAGAGTTACATAAAGTTTTAAATGAGTCTAATCTTTACATTAGGTTAAAAGGTAATGGATTTGTTATAGGGGATAAAGAGAGTAATTTAGAGGTTAAAGCCAGTACTATAAGTCGAGATTTATCCAAGCCTAATTTAGAAAAAAAATTTGGTGAATTTATTTGTAATAGAAAAGAGTTTTTAGGAAAAACCAATAAAAAGTATAAAAAAGAACCAGTTTTTAAAGGGAAAATTGATACCACTGATCTTTTCTTATCCTATAAGAATGAAAGAAATAATTTTAATGCTAAGAGAAAACAAAGTTTCTTTAAATTAAAGAACGATCACCAGAATAAAATATTAAAAGCTAAAAATAATGCACAGATTAAAAGAAACATTATTAGAGGACTGAGTAAGGGAATTTCTAAAAGAGTTGCTTATGCGGCAACATCTTATGATTTAAAAAAGAGAATTAAAAATATTAATGATGAATATAGAAGAGAGAGAGAAGCGTTATATAAATCTACGAAACCTTTGGTTTGGAATGACTGGCTAAAAAAAGAGGCTTTGGCAGGTAATGAAAAGGCCGCTAAGGTATTACAACAGCAAAATTTCAGGAAAAGCAAATTCTCTATATGGGGAAATGATAATAATGTAATTGTTGATATAGACAAAAAAGTAGAGTCAGTTACTCGAAGAGGATCTTTTATCTTAAAGAAATCAGGAATTAGGGATGTAGGAAAAAGAATAGATATAACCCGTAAAAGTGATGATGAAACTATTTTAGAGGCATTAAAATTAGCACAGAGTAAATATGGGACGTTGTTAAATATAGAAGGAGATGAATTATTTAAGCAACAGATTGTTAAAGTTGCAGCAAAAGCAAAATTAAGTATTCAATTTAACGATATAGGAATGGAAAGACATAGACAAATTCTTATTAAGGAGCAAATCAATAATGATAGACAAAGATTATTCAGAAATTCTTGGAATGGAGATTCTAGATCAAGAGCTTACTCAAGAGCAAATAGCACAGATGGAAATGGATGCTCAAATGGCATCAGAACAGCTCCTTCAAGAAATGAATCAAGATGTACTGAATCCAACAGTAGAAAGTTTAAGCAATATGAGCGAGGGTTATTTGCTCAGTCCAACATTAGCCAGTTTACCGAAAGAGCACCGACCGAAGAAGTACACAGTATGTCAGGATTGTCCTGTGGCAATGTGGCATCACTCGAACAACGAAACAAAGTGTTATTGCAGAGTAATGCACATAATTATATGGACAGGAAGTCAACCAGTAGAGATGATGGAATGCGATGGGCGGCATATATCAATGGATTAGATCAAGATAAAAAAGATGCAATTTTAACTTATGTATCAGAAAGAAATAGTAAGCGTAATAATTTAAAACAAGTGTTCGATATATCAAAACACTTGGTATATAATAACAGCATAAATGGTGATGTTAAATTTATGGGAGTTCGTAAAGTAAATAACCAAAATCTGATTCTCTTACAGAAATCAGGAGATGATAATGTTTATGTTAAAGCCGCTGCTTATGGAGAGTTATCAAAATTAAAAAAAGCAGGTTTACAGTCAATAATTAATTTAGATTCCGAAGGCAAAATTTCATTGAAAGATGCTAAAAATAGCAAACAAAGAAGGAATAAAAAATGAAAAAGAGAAAATTAAATAATCAGATTGGAAACAGAAAACATGATGTGAGAAAAAATAATTATGTTTTTCAACGTCTTGTATTATTTTTATTAACAATAATTTTAGGTTTTTGGGCTGCAACTCAATGGACTGCTTATAAGTTTGGATTTCAAGCAGGATTGGGTGTAAATATTGAAGGAGTTTATTCTCCTCATAAAATTATTGAATGGTATTTATCTTGGGGTAAATATTATGAAAATATTTTTATGCAAAGTATATCGATTGGCTTTTTGACGACAATTGTTTTATTAATTTTTTTTGCAATATATGTTGTTGCTCAAAGTAATTCTTCCAAATCAAAGGCAAATGAATTTTTACATGGTTCTGCTGAGTGGGCAACAGAAAAGGATGTTAAAAATGCAGGACTACTCGAAGGGGAGGGGGTTTATGTCGGAGGATGGATTGATGATAAAGGGCAGTTTAACTATCTTCGACATAGTGGGCCAGAGCATGTACTTACATTTGCCCCAACTCGATCAGGTAAAGGTGTCGGCTTAATCCTACCAACATTATTGAGTTGGCCACATTCAACCTTTGTAAGTGATTTAAAAGGTGAGTTATATGCTTTGACTTCTGGATGGAGAAAAAATCATGCAAATAATAAAATTCTAAAATTTGAGCCAGCATCTTCTTCAGGATGTGCAAGATGGAATCCGTTAGATGAAATTAGAATAGGTTCAGAAAATGAAATTGCAGATGCACAAAATCTTGCAATTTTAGTTGTAGATCCAAATGGTAAGGGACTAAGAGACCATTGGCAAAAAACATCATATATGCTTTTGGTTGGGTTAATTTTACATGTTATTTATAAATCTAAAATAGATGATACAGTCATACCTAGCCTTGCTGGTGTAGATGCTTTATTGGCAGATCCTAAATATGCTTCTGATGATGAAAAGAAAGCAATGCAAGGCTTATGGAATGAAATGTTACATAATTTACATATAGATGGATTAAAAGCTCATCCTGTTGTTTCTGCAGCAGGAAAGGATATGTTAGATAAGCCAGAAGATGAAGGCGGCTCGGTATTATCTACATTAAAAACTTATTTATCTCTTTATAGAGATCCTATTGTTGCAAAAAACACAAATGTTTCTGATTTTAAATTAAGACAATTGATGGATTACTCTGATCCTGTTTCGCTTTATGCAATAGCACAGCCAACAGATAAGGAAAGATTAAAACCATTAATGAGAATAATGGTAAATATGGTTATTAGATTAAATGCTGGAGGTATGGATTTTAAAAATGGACGAGCGGTTGCAAACTACAAACATAGATTATTAATGATGTTAGATGAACTCCCAAGTTTAGGTAAATTAGAGATTCTACAAGAATCATTAGCATTTTTGGCTGGATATGGAATTAAGGCTTATTTAATTTGCCAAGATACAACGCAATTAAGAAGTAGAGAAACAGGATATGGGCCAGAGGAAAGTATAACATCTAATTGCCATGTTCAAATTGCCTATCAACCTAATAGACTAGAAACAGCAGAGTACTTATCTAAAATGACAGGAATAACAACTGTTACAAAAGAGAAAATTACAACAAGTGGTAAGCGAGTCTCTGTTATGGATAGCCAAGTGTCAAGAAGTGTTGAGGAAATATCCAGGCCATTAATGACAGCAGATGAAGTACAACGAATGCCTGGACCTAAAAAGGATTTGGATGGCTCTATTGTTGAATCTGGCGATATGTTAGTTTTTGTTACAGGATATCCAGCAATATATGGTAAACAACCCCTGTATTTCAAAGATCCTATATTTCAAAAAAGATCAGAAATCCCTGCACCAGTAAAAAGCGATCTTCTTATTAAAAGTAATAGATTACGAGAGAATGAAAAAGTTAGTTTGGATTAGCAAATACTTTATTATTATTTTAAGTATTGGATTTTTATTTATAGTTTCTGGTTATTTTCTCGGTATTAGAATTAATACTACGCCGAGTATTCCTGTTGGAATTTATAAAATTATAGATAAAACACCAGAAAAAGGAGATGTTATTTTATTCTGTCCACCAAATAATTTTTTATTCCAAGAAGCTAGAAATAGAATGTGGATTAATAAAGGTTTTTGTGATGGTGAATTAGGAATGATGATGAAGATTTTAGTGGCATCAGAAGGGGATAAGGTATCTATTAATTCTTTTGGAGTAACTATTAATGGTAATTATTATTTACATAGTAAGAGAATTTCAGGATTAAATATACCCGTTAAATCTTTTAATAATTATATTTTAAAGAAAGGTGAAATGCTTACTATGACTGATAAAAATCCAATGTCTTTTGATGGTAGATATTATGGAATATTGAATTATAAAAATATAAACAATGTCGTTATACCTATTTTTACTTGGTGATTTTAGCCGCTAAAATGAGAAGGAAAAACAGAAATGAAGAAATTCTTAATTAAACTTTTAGGTGGAGTTTCAAAGGAAGAGCATCAATCAATATTAGATTACTTTCAGTCAAGAATGATTAATCCTCAAAATTTAGATTTTGCAAGTAGTTTAATGAAACGATGGAATGAATTTAGATGTAGTATTAACTATATGTATAAGGAAATTTGTATAAATAATGCTGATTTTTTTACAAATAATTCTTCTTTATTACATGATTTAGTATTACAAGATTATTATTTTAGACGATTGTATTTACTCCAAAATGGGAAGGATTTTTTTGATAATGTTGAAGAACATGAAAAATTATTTTTTTCTCAACAAGGGGAGTCTTTAAATAAAGCATTTTGGGATATAGATGCTAAATATTTAGAGTTAATTTATGACAATAAATTTATAAAAAACTGGGATAAAGGTATTAAATAGTAGAGGTTTATATGCGTTTTGGGTATGAATATGGAGCAAGGAGTATTGTTACTACTGATTTAGGGTGGAAAACATTGTACCAGAATGATGCAAATAATGATGATGGTGTTGAGGATATTGCTGATTTAAATTTTGATAATTTAAATGAGGGGTGTAAAGGAGAGTGCTTATCTGCGGATTGGAAAAAATTAGAAACAAAACCAAAAGCATTATATACCATGGATAGCTTGTTAAATGATTTAACAAGGGTAGCAAATTATGTTTTAGATCCTAACTTAAAGAAAGTTCTTATAGATAAAGATAAAAATAAAGAAGGGGAGCATGGTGGTATTGGTACTCCAGCAACAAGGGATGAAATATTGAAAGGATTGTTTGAAAGGGGGTTTCTATCAATGAAAGGTAAAACCGTTATAAGTACAGAAAAAGGTAGAGCTTTTTATGATGTTTTGCCCGATTCAGCTAAATATCCTGATATGACCGCATTATGGCATCAAAAATTTTTAGAGATTGAAAATGGGATTCTAAATAAAGAAGATCTAATTAATAGTGTTATTCAATTTATTACAGATGAGGTAAGTCAAATTAAACTAAAAGGGCTTAATTTAAGTCATATTAAAGCATATATTTGTCCTAAATGTGGTTCGGCATTGTCTCAAATAAATGGTAAATATGGTTTATTCTGGTTGTGTAATGCTTATAAGACAAAAGGATGTGATGCTCGTTTTCCTGATAAAAATAATACTCCAGACTTAACCTATATAAGACCAGTGATTTCAGAATATAAGTGTCATTTATGTAGTAGTGGACTTATTAAAAGAAGAAGTAAAAAGAATCCAAAATTATTTTTTTGGAGTTGTTCGAATTATCCTAATTGTAAACAACTTTATCCAGATGTTATGGGTAAGCCCAAATTTAAGATTGATTAAGGAGTTAATATGCCAAACTTAATAGATGAATTGATTGGTTCTGATAATGAGCAATCTATAATTGAAACTGAAGCACTTGAATCAAAAATGATTGAGGCAAATAATCCAGGAGCTATTATAGAATTTTCTCCTGAAGAAGCCGATTATTTAGGTGCTTTTGAGGATGACTCTATGGATATGGAAGATATCATAGAGGGAGCTTTAGATTTATTAAATTCTAATTAGGAGTAGATATGTCAGATATTAAAAAACCATTTTATAAAGAGGTTGCTGATAAATTAATAGATCAATTGGAAAAAGGTGTTGCTCCTTGGCAAAGAGGGTGGACAGTTACTGGCAGGCCTTACAATGTAATAACTGGGAAAAATTATAGAGGGGCAAATGTTTTAAATTTAGCATTATCTGGGCGTGAAGATCCACGTTGGATGACCTATAAACAGGCTCAGACTCTTGGAGCTCAGGTAAAAAAGGGGGAGCGGGGGACAAAGGTTCAATATTGGATTTTTGAGGAGATGCAGACTATAAAAGATGAAAATGGTAAACCTAGATTAGATCATAATGGCAAAGAAATTTTAGAAAAAGTACGCTTAGAAAGACCAAAAGTAATTAATTCAGTTGTTTTTAATGCAGAGCAAATTGATGGATTGCCACCGCTCCAGAAAAAATCAATAGATGTATGGGATAGCATAGATAAAGCTGAACAAATTCTTAAAAACTCAGGGGCAAATATAGAACATAAAAAACAGGATCAGGCATATTATCAAGCATCAACAGATAAGATTGTATTGCCTCTAAAAGAACAATTTGAGAAACCTGAATTTTATTATGGAACAGCATTGCATGAATTAGGCCATTGGACAGGGCATTCCACAAGACTAAATAGAGATTTAACTGGCCATTTTGGAGGTGAAAAATATGCAAGAGAAGAACTAAGAGCAGAGATTTCTTCAATGATGTTGGAAATGGAAGTAGGTATTCCACATGATACTAATAGGCATGCAAGTTATGTTCAAAGTTGGGTTGCAGTATTGAAGAGTGATCCTGCTGAAATTATTAGAGCCTCATCTGATGCAGAAAAAATAAAAGATTTTGTCTTAAGTCTATCCCAAGAGCAAAAAATAGAGCTTAATAAGCAACAGGATGAAACAACAGAACTTAATTTAAGTATATTAGCTAGGGTAAATGATATGGAAAATTCTAATAAAACATATATCTCAGTTCCATTTAAAGAAAAAGAAGAAGCTAAAGCTTTGGGAGCTAAATGGGATAGGGGAGAATCATCTTGGTATATTCCTGAAAATCTTGATAAAGAAGCTTTTAGTAAATGGATGAATAAAGAAAATGTTAGAGTAGAAAAGAATAATTCAGAGAAAACATATTTGGTTGTTCCGTTTAAAGAAAAAGAAGAAGCTAAAGCTTTGGGTGCTAAGTGGGATAAATCTGTTAAGAGTTGGTATATTTCAGGTGTTGTAACTAATGAAATGAAGAAGTGGTTGCCAGAAAATAACCCTGTGCAACAAGATCCTGCATTATCTCCAAGAGAAGAGTTTTCTATTTTTATGAAGGATATGGGATTAGTTGTATCTGGCGAACATCCAATTATGGATGGTAAATTACATAGAGTTAGAACAGAAAATGATAAATCAAAAGATTTAAGTGGAGCATATATTTTACATGGTGATGGATTGCCAGCTGGATATGTACAGAACTTTAAAACGGGAGAAAAACAAAATTGGAAATCTAAAGGGTATCATTTTTCGTCTAATGAGTTAGCTAGAATGAGAGCAGAGGCTGCTCAAAAACTTCAAGAAAGAGAAAAGGATATTATGAAAAAACATGAAGAGATTTCTCAAAAATTAACTAATGATATTCATAAACTATCCTCCGTAAAGGCGGATCAAGTTTATTTAGTAAAAAAAGATATTCAAGTTCATAAAGGAGTTTATGAAGATAAATATAGAAATATGGTTATTCCTGCTTATGATGAGAATGGGAAAATTTGGGCTAATCAAACAATATATCCTGATGGTAATAAGAGATTTACAGCAGGGGGAAAAAAAGAAGGTAATTTTCATGTTATTGGTGGTTTGGATGAATTAAATAAATCCAATATAATTATTATAGCAGAAGGTTATGCAACTGCATCAACTATTACTGAAGCAACTAAAATTCCTGTTGTCGCAGCATTTGATAGTGGCAACTTGAAAATAGTATCTGAAAAATTACATCAAAAATATCCAGATAAACCTATTATTATTGCAGGAGATGATGATCATCATAGAACATTGGAGAATAAGCCTAATGTTGGTAGAATCAAAGCAGAGGAAGCAGCAAAAAATGTAAATGGAGTTGCTGTTTTTCCTATTTTTCCCTCTAATAAAATAGGACTAAAATCATGTACTGATTTTAATGATTTAGCTAGAGAAAGTAATTATAAATTGGATTCAGTTAAGAAAATAATGACATCTACTATAGATAGTATTAAAAATAGGGATAACAAAATTTTTAAAGAGAAAACCATAAAAATTAAACGATAGGAGAAAATTATGGCTTATTTAAATAGAGTGGAATTAATCGGACATTTAGGTAAAGACCCTGAATTAAGAGCATTCCCAAATGGAACACCTGTTGCTAATTTTTCTGTGGCTACAACAGAATATTATAAGGATAAAGAGACTGGGGAGAGAAAAGATATCACTCAGTGGCATAATGTTTCAATAATTGGTAAGAAAGCTGATTTTGTAAAAGATTATTTGAAAAAAGGCTCGTTTATTTACATATCAGGTAAACTTAATTACAGAGAATATGAAAAAGACGGGCAAAAGAGATATTTAACTGAAATAGTTCTTAGTGATTTCTTGGGAGAAATTCAAATCTTAGATAAAAAAGAGTCTGATCCCACAAATGGATTAGTTTAACATTAAGTAATAGGAAGGTTAGAAGATAGCTTTTTATAGACTTTTAACCTTTCAAATCTTATTCTTTTTACTGATAAATATATAAAGGTATAAAACATTATGAAAACAGAGATTAGATCAGAAGTATTAACTACAAATATTCAATGGATTCAACCTACACCAGATGAAATTAGAGAAGTTATATTTAGAAGTGGTTGGACACAATCTGAAACCGCTAGATATTTAGGTGTTACTGCACGACAGGTGAATCGATGGGTTAAAGGAGAAGCTAAAATAAATTATGCAGCTTGGGCTATACTATGTCATGAAGCTGGATTAGGTAAAATATGGGGTTAATTAGGATTGGTATAGACTTTTGTTCTATTTTGGTTTATAATTATATCTAATAAGATAGGAGATAAAATATGTGTACTTTGATGCAGAAAGATGTTTTGATTGAGTTGGTTGCCAGTGCTCAGGCAATAGTAACAAAGAGAGTGGATGTTGATTCACCTTTAACCGATGAAGAACTTAGATTGGGAGAAATTAGAGATTTTCTTTATAGTAATGATCCTAATGATATTTCATATACTGATATATTAGGAGAAGTAAAGGTGATTCAACGTAGATTTGAAGATAAACCATTAATGCCTCAATATAGATAGGAACTTTAATGAAAGATTATGATCTTAAAGCTGATGTTGAAGCTCAGTTCTCAGCAGTGTGGCGTAAAGTCCTGTCAGAATCTAATGCAACTCCACAAAGTAAGCCTCAAGGCATTTTATTAGGAGGGCAGCCAGGAGCAGGCAAATCTTATGGGACAAAGGAAATAAAAAAAAGATTACATAATAATGTGTTAGTAATCAATGGTGATGAATTTAGAGCCTTTCATAAATACTACGATAAAATTTATCAGAAATATGGTGAATCAGCTTCAGAGCATACTGCTAAGTTTGCTGGTGAAATGGTAGGTAAAGTAAGAGACAAAGCTATTCAAGAACGTTTAAATATTGTTATAGAGGGAACTTTTAGAACTGTAGAAACACCTCTTAAAGAGATTGATAATTTTAAAAAAAATGGATATGAACCAAGTATAGTTGTTTGTACTTGCCCTAAATCTATTAGTTGGGAAAGTACAATAAAGCGTGCAGAAGCTCAAATAGATGCTAATCTGCAACCTAGATATGTTCCTAAAGAACATCATGATTTAGTTGTTGATAAGTTAGCAGATAATGCACAATTAATATTTGATTCAGGAGCTGTAGCATCATTTGAAATATATTCGAGAACAGCTAAACTATTTGATTCTGGTGTAGATAAAAATAAATCTATAAAAGATATAATTAATAATGAATTAAATTCATTATCTTTAGATAAAAGTGAGCAATTAGAGGTAAAAAAGTTACTAACATCGAAATTGGAGAAGGAAGCAATTTTAAAACCAGTAGAACCAATTTCAATTAAAAAACTCATAGACAATGAGAATGTTGTATCTCATAAAATAGCTAAAATAAAGAAAATTAAAAGATAGGAGTTCTTTATGAAAAAAAATGTTTTATTAGTTGCATTATCTTCATTATTTATTGTTTCTTGTGCTGAATTGAATACAGCACTGGATTCTGTAAATAAGACATTGGGTAGTACCTTAAATACTAACTCCAATATGAAGGTTAAAAATACTTCTGCCAAAACAATTTGTAGAGATTTTAAGAGTAATTCTTTAACAGCTAGAGAAAAATGGTTTAAATCTTATGTTTCTTTATCAGGGACAATTGATAGCATTGGTAAAACTGCTTGGGGTAATTATTCGGTTGACTTTAAGGATGGTAGTTCTATCAGTATTATAACTATACCAGAAAGAACCGTGAATTTAAAATCGATAAGAGTTGGACAGAAGAAAAAAATTAGGGGTATTGTTAGAGATGTCATCCTAGCGGGAACGTGCAATATTTTCTTAGAACGTACTAATTTTTAGACTAAGATGGTAAGAGTGATTGATTTGTTTAAAATGTTTTAAAACATTAATACAGTGGGCAATAGTTCAGATTGTAATTTTGTCCACTGTTTCTATTGATATGATTTGCATATATAAATTATTTCAATTTTCTTTTATAACGAACAACGGTAGCTTCTGATAATTGATATTTACTCATTAACATTGATATACTAAATCCTTTTTTTAAATCCTTTTTAAACTCAGCAAATTTTCCATCGGATAAGGCTCTTGGTCTTCCTCCTTTTTTTCCAGTTCTTATTCTTCCCTCCTGAGTACGAGACACAATAAAATTTCGCTCAAGTTCTGCAACCATTGCAAGTACCTGCAATAATGCGGTAGAAATAGGATCATTTTTTTTAGTTGTATCTATTGATCCATCAAGTGTTTTAAATCCTACTCCCTTTTCATTAAAATCATTAATTGCATTTAATACTTGCATTGTAGAACGTCCTAATCGATCAAGTTTTGTAACTATTACAATATCATCATGACGAACATAATTAAGCAGCTCTTTTAAGCGAAGTGCATTTGTATCTTTTTTTCCTGAATTTTTTCCTTCAAAAATTTTAATACAACCAGCTTTTTTTAATTGTTCAACTTGCTCAGTTAAATATTGTTCTCGAGTTGAAACTCGAGCGAATCCTATTTTCGCCACTATTTAAGCTCCATTTATCGTTTATTTCTTCAAATTTTGTGCATTTAAATAATCTTGAAGTTTAGAAAGATATTTCTCAATGCGTGATATTCTTAACATTAATAAAAAAACTGTAATAAAAAGAAATACAAACGGAATTAATATTTCATAGTTCATCTTTATCTCCTTATTCATAAGTATAATCAAAAATTAAAGTTTAAAGTCACTTGCATTTTGTGGGTATTTTTCCCAAATAGTAAAGGATAATCCCAATCTTCTACTTTGCTTTGCGACTATGTGTAATTCACTAATTAAATCCCTATATGGCTCTGTAACGTAATCAGTGCCTATAACGGTTACTCGTTTTAAAGGTAAATCAATATCCTTTGTTAACTTAGCTTCGCATAAATAAAGTAGTAATTTCAATTTGTCTATGTTAGCTAGCTTTATTTCTTGATCTGCAAGACTATAACAAAAATTGATTGTTAGGCTTTCCATTTCTACTCCTATTCAAAAGTTAATGCTTTTGTTCGAGAAATTTTGTTATAAAATCTTTTCTCAGCTTTTCTGCTTCTCGTTCATCCAAATTTTTAAAACTTTTCACAAGTTCTAAATACTCTTCTCTTTTAGCTTCATCTTTAACTAATTTATCTAAAAATTCAGAATAAAGGCGTCTTTTTTCATCGTCAATTTCTTTTTTCTTTTTAAAAGGTTGATAGATCAAAAATGTCAAAAAAACAGTTATAAGTAGTATGATGAAAAGGTTTAGTACGAGTTCCATATTTTTCTTCCTTTGGGTATTCAATCATAAGTTAAAATTAAAGACTTATTTAGTCTTTATAGGTTTTTTAAAAAGACATTCTCCTTTATACATAAGCTCTAGCCTTCCTGTCTTTTTCATTAAATTCATTTTTTCGCTTATTTTTTCAATATCTTTTTGTTGTTCAGGTGTTAATTCATTAAAATTTTGAGAGACGGGTGTTAAAAAATGATTATATTTACGCATAAGCTAAACTCCTTCAAAAGTTAAAAGTTTTGATTGATATTGTAATCATCCATTCAAAACTTATCAATTTGTATTTTTGATTGAAGTCATATTTTATAATAAAAGTTTTGATTGAGGTAATAAAAGTACTCAAAACTTATATTTTATATAATAAAAATCTATTTCATCAATTCGATGAATTTATTAGGTAAGGTAATTGCACTCGATGATTTCATAGGATTTTGATTTACATTGTTCTTTGTTGCTTGAAAGTTTTTATTTATATTAAATTTATCTGAAATAATACCTTTTGGTATAGGTGCATATTCTATGTAGTCTGCATAAGCAGAAATATTGATTTGATCTACAGTAATATTTTTCAAATTACGAGGTTTAGGGGGAGGAGTTAAATTTGAATTATCATTTTTAGATAAAAATTTGCTTTTCAACCAAGCCTCCCATTTTGCGGCTAAGGGAATTAATTTAGCTTTATAAATTGCATTTTTATTTGGTGTTTTTGAATGATAATTTGCAATTTTTGTCCAAAATTCTCCTTTGTCTTTTCTAAGGTGTTGATTTATTCTCCATGCTGCTAGATGGTATGGATAGCATCCTGATTTTTCGACATCTTTGGTTGTTATACCAAACTTTTCTAACTCTTTTAGATAATTAGTGTTAAATTGCATTGTACCAATATCATAGCTACCATTTTTATTTTTAATCCATTGACCTGGTTTACCTCCCTCTGCTTCAGCTATTGCTAATAAAGCGGTGGTAGGAATGTTATATTCTTTGGCCGCATAGATGGAGCATACAACCATTTCTTGTTGAAGAGGGGGTAAATCTATAATCATATTCTATTCCTTTATCTTGGCATCTGTTTTGATTTGAATTTTTCTAAATCATCTTTTAGAAACCAAATTGGTGGAAGAGGAGGGTGAGAGTATTGAGAACCTTCAACCCAATTATTATTACCGTATTGAATAGGTAGTTCAATTCTAGTCCACTCATGGTTTTTTAAATCTATGCAACTTTGTGGCATTTTTGGTGATATTCTATAGTAATATGAATAATCACAGTTTTTTCCACCATCACAAGATCTTTCAACTCTTCTTTGAATTTGAGCATTTAAGGATTTGGATGTGCATTCGTGAGGAAGGTGGATAATTACATTCGTCAAACTATCCATCCCTCTTTTTTGCTTTTCTTGGTCTAATCCTATTCTTGCTAGTACATCTTTATCAATCCCTTTGTTGTCTTTGGGACATAAATTTAAAAAGTTCAGACGTTTTCTGATTAACCTATGTAATTTCTTATCTGTTATAGAGAAATAACGTCTAATAGATGGAGTGCATTCATCAGGTCTTTTCCCGCTTGATAAACATAAAATTGCTTCACAAGCTAATCTAGGATCTCCAGTAAGAATTTCTCCATTAGCGAGAGTATTATTAGATGATAGAATGATTAGCCCAGATAATATCAGAGATAGTTTCAAGTTTTTCATAGTTTACCTACCAGTCTTGTGTTTTATTTAAATTTTCGGCTGTTTGGCTTACTGCTTGTGTTATTGCAGAGCCTTTATTCTTCGGTGTTGTTTTTGATGTAGAACTTATATTTGGTGAAGAAATGCTACCAGTACCTTCTGAGGCAGTATTAGCCTCTTTAATATTTGAAGCAATTTTTCCCATATATGAATTACTCACTAAATTATTCAATGAACCTTTTGCAGATTGAATTGCATCAGTCTTAATAGCTCCTCCAATTAATCCAGCAGCTTGAGTAGCTTGTTTCACTTTCTCTGAGAAAGATAATGGTTTTTGAGTTGAGCTTGATTCACTATTTGAAATATTTTTTGAGTTATTATTCTGTTCTCCAGAATCATTCTTATATTCAGACTCTCTGTTATTTTCTGAAGAATCATTTAAATCTGACATAGATTCTCCGTCTCTTCCATCTTGTCCTGAAGAACCTTCTGAACCCTGCATTGATTCACCTGGCTCTCCAGAAGTACCATCTTGTCCTGAAGAACCCTCTGAGCCTTGCATTGATTCGCCTGAACTTCCAGAAGTACCATCTTGTCCTGAAGAACTGTTAGAACCTTGCATGGATTCATTAGCTCCTCCTTGTGTAGAAGATGCTACATCATCTGCGATATTAGATATATTAGGGGTAGAACTATCTTCAGTTCCTCCTGAGGCAGCATTCATTGCAGCACTGACTGTTTGTGCAGCACCTCCAACATTTCCTACAGTGGCTTTTGCTAATGAGGCAGCAGCTCCAGCAAGGGCTGCTGATGCTGCTGTTGCCGCAGCAGCAAATCCTGCTAATGCCATACCTGCACCACCAAAATTTGTATTGCCCGTAGCTCCATTAATTAGTCCACCTATCATTGGAGGAATTTTGCTTGAAGTAAGAAGTAGAAAGATTGATGTTAATAGCATAATAGCTAGGTTTTCAAAGCTAATATTACTTCCCATTAATGTTTTGTAATCAATCATGATATTTTTACCAGTAGTGACAATTAATATCATTGTAAATAACTGTAATCCTAGGCCAATAAGTGTTTTGTAGTAATTAATAGCCATATCGCTAGTCCATTTTGATCCTCCAAATCCTAAGACAAAGATTCCTGCATTTAAAGTAACATAAGCTGTGATTTGTAGAGTTACAAAACTAGCCGCAATATAGCATAATGCAATGAAGATAATTAAGGCAGTGAATATAATTATTGAACTTTCTACAGGGCTCCAGAAAGATCCTTTTTTAGTTGTGGCAATGAAAAGATCATATCCTATATCGACTATGGATGATGCTGTGGTTGGGTTGTTATTTCCCCCTGCTTTATCTGCTAATTCCGTAAAGGAATCGATGATATCGCTACCAATGTCTGTCGCATTTATTAAGATATAATACATAAATCCAAAAAATACAACAAATTTAATCAGCTCACCAAAAAGCTCTCCTATTTCCGCTTTTTTAATAAGCATATATCCTAGAGTCCAACTAAGACTGATAACTCCTAGACTATAAAATAGGAATTTAGCAGCTATTATTATTTTTCCACTCCAAGTAGCTGCTTTATCTTTAAATTGCGTTACAACAGAATTTAGAACACTAGTATCAGCAGCTGCTTCTTGTGAGTATAATATAAGGAATATACCAAATAGAAGAAAAAATAAATTTAGGTATTTTTTGTTTATTGTCATTGCATTTTCCTTTTAAGGTCTTAGCCCCATGGTATTGCCTGTAGCATGTAATTTATTTGTAGCCCCTTCTATTTGAGCTTGTCTGCTTGCTGAGACTTGTTGTGCCACATTTAGAGCTTTCATTTGAGTTAAAAGAATCGCTCTTAATTGTAATATTTGATTACTTTGTTCAGCAGCAAGTTGATTAGCATATTGTAATGCTGCCATTTGACCTTGGGCAGATTGAGCATTTGATTGTAAATTTTGTAGTTTACGGGCATCTCTATTTAGTTGTTCTTGTTGAAAATCGATTCCTTTGTATAAATCTTCATTTGCCCTATTTTGCAATTTTGAAAAAATTTCTCTTTGTTCTTTAAATTCTTCAATACAGTCTTGAGGAGTATAGTAACAATTAGCATTTTGATAATAACTTATATCCTTGAAACGTTTTAAATATTCATTTACTCCCCCCATTTGGTTTTGAAGGTTCTGTAAGGCATTAACAGTTCTTTGAAGATCTTGCATAGTTTGTTGAGCTTCTGCCCATATGTAAGCAGCAGGAGCTAAGCTATTTCTCAATTGATTCTCATATTGTAATAGTTGAGTTCTATATTCTTGAATTTGCTTTTGGTATTGATGAACTGTATTTAATGCACTTATTGTACTTTGTACAACATTCAATCCATCGAAAGTAGGTATTCCTCCAGCAGTGGATTTTACTGAAATACTTGAAAGAACTAATATTGCTAAAAGACTTTTTAATTTAAATGTTTTCATTTTTTACCTCATCATTTAGTATGCGTAGTTTTTGTATGGTGATTTAAATGAAAGATCTTTTACAACAACTACATTAAATTGATAACCTGGTCTAATTTCTAATGTTGGAGCAATATTAATATTTTTTTGTAACATCTGAACAATTACTTGCCCCATATTTTGTCCTAGAGATTGGCTGAGAATATCTCCAGCACTCTCTTTATTAGAAGAAGAACTATTTTTTTGAGAATAAGATACTCCAGCCGTAATACCAGACATTAATAAAGCTGATGAAAATATTCTGAAATAGTGGTTATTTACTTGGTCGTTAAATCCTGCGTAGCCAGAAGAATCTGAGCCAGGCATACTACCAATATCTTGTGCTCTTCCATCAGGGTATATTATACGCTGCCATGCAACTAAAACTCTTTCTTGTCCATATGCAATATCACTTGTATATTTTCCTACTAAACGAGCTCCTTGAGGTATAAGTAGATATTTACCTGTAGCAGTATCAAATATATTTTGAGATACTTGAGCTAAAATCTGTCCTGGTAAATCAGAATTTATACCACTTATCATAACTGCAGGTATAACAAATCCAGCTCTTAGTTCAAATGGTTTAGGCGTTTCTAATGGGGCATTAATATTCCAACGAGAACTTGAACCATTGAATTGTTGAATATCATTTTGTCCTTGATTATTTGAGAATGTTGTATATTCTGAATTAGAAATATTATTTTCGGTTGCTCCAACCATTTGTGCTTGAACCATTCGCATTTGCTCTTGATATGATGCTGTTGCATCAGCACTGCTTGATGCTTCAGTGGCTTGTCTTCTAATTGCAGCCATCTGAGATAGCATTTCATCTCTTGTTAAGTTTTCTGATGAGCCATTACTAGAGAAATTAGAATTGAAGTCAGAAACATTGCTTTTAGAATATTGTGCATTACGTTCTCGTTCCCTCTGTGCTCTGAGTAATTCTTCTTTATATGGATCGATATCTCTATCTTTGTAAATAATAGTTGGCTTATCTGGAATTGTTGGAATATCTATTGCTTGCTGATTTGCTCCCTCTTTATTCTGTTTAATATTAGATTTTTCAGGTGAAATATTATTTTCTGGTGTTTTCTGACTTGATTTAACAACACCAGAAGGTGCATTTTTTAAAATACTGTTAGCATATTGGGATGTGTCTTTAAAGTATCCAGTAGAATCATCCTTTTTGCTAGGTTCTGAAATTTGATTATTAGCTCTTTCCAAACTTACAATCGCCATTACAATTAAAAATAATACACCTAAAATACCAATGATAATTAAAGGTACTTTATTAGCTCTTTTCACACCACCTAATGAAGATGTTTTTGATGGGGATGAGTTTGGTGACATATCATCAATTTGCTGTTTTTTAAATAAATTCATTTTAGTTACCTTTTACCCAGTTTCCTATTTTTTGAAATTTACCTTCATCAATAGAATAAGCTCTACTAAATATTGCTTCAGGTAAATATACCGTTACCCTGTAGCTTTTTGTATCTAATTTATCTACGATGTAGCTGAGTGGTAAGGTGGATAGCCCAATATCTTGATTATTTCCAGTATTAGAATTTACAACTTTAAGTTGAATAGCAAATCCTTTTTGGCGTAAATTATCTTGTAACATAAGGCCAAAGTGATCTGATGGTGGTATGCTATTTTTAAATTTAAATAAAGTTGTTGCTGGTGAATAAAAGCTATTTAGTTGTTCAGTAACATCTTGAGCCATTGCAGATGAAATATCTACTGAAGCATTGGAATAATTACCAAATTTAGATGAACATCCAACTAATACAATACACATAATACTAAGTATAAATTTCTTCATTTGTTATTCCTCTATTTTTTACTAATAGTGATTTTTTGTTGATTGCTACCAACTCCAGAAACAAGGATTACCTTATTAAAAATACCATCAACAATATATTTATTATTAATTACTCTATAATTAACAACGGCGGTGGTATCTGATTTAAATATACTTCCTGAATTTTTTAAAACTAATAGGGCTGGAGCATCTCCTGTACTTATCTTATTAGGCATCTGTATTGTTGTTTGTTGACCATTATCATAAACTCTTATAGGTCTCCAAGAGGCGTTACCAGAAATATTATATTCAAAGTTTAGGTTATCAATATTTCCACTTCCATCAGGAAGAGTTGTTCTTTCAATGTGTTTTTGTCTATCGGCATTGATCTTAGCAATTTGTTCATTTAAGTCTTCAGGATAAATGAAAGATACATTAGATACATATTTTTTAGATGTTGATTTTAAATTGAGATGATAAGATCTTCTATCTGTAGATATAATAAGATTTGTAGATAGATTCTTATCATATGGTTTGATAATAATATGTACTTGTTTATTGCTTCCTGAGCCAGTAATAGTAGGGGATATATCCCATCTAATGCTATCACCTATATTTATGTTATTAACTCGTTCCCCTGGTTCAAGTGCTATGTCTGTAACTCTGAATATAGATGTAACAATATATGGTTGTGATGAACCATATACAAATTTAACTCCATTTTTTCCTAAAAGTGGTTTTGTGTATGGAGAGCCATTTCTCCATTTTTGAGATAAATTAACAGCTTGTCTTTCTTGTATATTTAATCCTTGAGATAAAGCAATAGATGAATATCCCATAATTGTTATTAAAGCGGTATATTTGAAAATATTTTTCATTTGTAATTTCCTCTAAAATATATGAATATAGTTATTGAATTTCTTCAGATAAAGCATAACTTTGAATAAATATCCCTAATGGATTACGTCTTATTTCGTCTTCTGTCGTGTCATTCGTATTTTCTTTAACAATTACTTGTATAATCCCAGTTCTTCGAGTTGTACCTAAGTCATCCCCATTATGTGATCTAACATGTTCAAGCCATGTAACTTGCCAGCTTTTTTTGGTTTGAGGTAATACTGACAATATTTCGCAATTAACAATTACTTTTTCTGCTCGATGAAATGGATTGCTTTTGTCATCTGAAAAAAATTCATTTGTTTGTTTTATTCCAGGAGTATTATCTAGCAAGTGATAGTAAACCTTTCTAATTGCTCTTTTTTGAAGTTCGCTATCTGGAGTGACTAGTCTTAAATTAGAAATAAACTCGGCTAATGTTGCTTTAATAATTCTAGGGTCTGTTGGGATTGCTCTTTGAGCTATTTTACTAGTCATGCTTTGACCAAGCTGATTGACTTCAACTATATAAGGAATAAACTTACTTTCTTTTTTTTCAGCAACATATCCTCCAGCCAATATAGCAACTATAAATAACGCCGAAAGAGAAGCTATTTGCCACATTCTCGTATTAGATTTTTCTTTTTCCTCATTGCTTCTATAGTTGATACGAGCATCAATATAAGGATTGTTTGTCTCTTTAATTTTTTCAGAACGTTCTTTATGAAACATTGAATTTATCCCCTAGTTGTAATTTTGATAATGTTGTAATGAAATATTTTTTTCAAATAGCCAAGCATTAATCCAGTCTTCGCCATGTTTAGCTTCTAATTTTTTTATAGTAGCTATACTATCTTTGTCAGAAGAACCTACAAATGCTAATTGTAATTTACCCAAAGCTAGATTAAATAATCTATGTCCTTTTGGTGATGAATAATAGTAATCATGTTTAGGTCGGCTATTTGCTAAAATCTCAATTTGTCTTATATTTAGCCCCATGTTTTTATAAATTGCGGCCGTTTCTTCTACTAAAGCATTAGGATTTGGTAAAAATATTTTAGTTGGAGTACTTTCTAATAAAGTATCAAAAATACTCGATCTTGAGGCATCTGCTAACGATTGTGTAGCCAGTACAACTGTTGTATTTGCTTTTCTTAACACTTTGAACCATTCTCTAATTTTTTCTTTGAACATCTCATGGGAAAGCATTAACCAAGCTTCATCTAAAATTATTAATCCTGGCTGTCCTTTTAAAGCTATTTCAATACGTCTAAAAATATATTGTAGTACTGGTACTGCAAATCTAGGTTGAAGTCTCATCAGTTCTTCAACTTCAAAACACATAAAATTTGAGATAGATAAATTGTCTTTTTCTGCATCAAAGATACTTCCCATCTGCCCTTCAATTGTATAGTCATTAATAGCATCTCTAATTTTATTGTCTTGAATAAGATTTTTAAAATCAGTCATTGTATGGTTATTATTTTCATACATATTCATCAAGGTTGATGAAATCTGTATTCTCATTTCAATACTGACATTCAAATCATTTAGATTTAAAATTTCTTCAATCCATGTTGCTGCCCAAGCTCTATCTGAAGCTGTATCAAGATATTGAAGCGGACAAAATGCTAAAATTGAGTTATCAGAATTTCCTAATTCAAAATGATCACCTCCACAGGCTTTTGTTAAAGGATACATAGACATTCCTTTATCAAAAGCAAATATACTTGCTTTAGGATAACGTCTAAATTGAGCTGCAATAGTTGCAAGAAGAGTTGATTTACCTGCACCAGTAGGCCCAAATATTAGAGTATGTCCCACATCTCCTACATGGAGATTTAGTCTAAAAGGAGAGTATCCAGTTGTAACGCAGTGCATTAGAGCTGGTGAATTTGCGGGAAATAAAGGGCAAGGAGCATTTTCACTTCCTGTCCATATAGAAGATGTTGGTATCATATCTGCAAAATTGAGAGTATGAACAATAGGACGGCGGATATTTTCAAAACCATGTCCTGGTAAGCTACCTAAGTAAGCTTCAATAGTATTGATTGTTTCTATTCTTGCATTAAATCCTAGTGAAGATATCTCTTTACTTATAGCTCTAGCATCATCTTCAATTCTTTGTCTATTTGAACTCATCAATATAATGGTTGTAGTTAAGAATCCTTGAGATATAATTCCTTGTTTAGTTTCAGCTAATGCATCATCAGCATCTTGTACCATAGCTAATGCGTCTTGATCTACTTTTCCAGTATTGGTATTAAACATCTGGTCAAAAAAACCTCTAGTTTTTTGTTTCCATTTTTTGCGATATTTTTCTAATAATGCTTCTGCCTCAAATTGATCCATAAATATGAAACGACTTGACCATCTATAAATTGTTGGATATTGAGCTAATTTATTTAAAATTCCTGGAGATGATTCTGATGGAAATCCGTCAATAGCCACAACCTGAATAAATTGATCTCCTATTTTAGGTATTACGCCTCCAATAAACTCTTGTGCTCCAATTAATTTATCTAGATAAATAGGATTATCTGGTAATTGAATTGGTTGATGTTTTCCTGTTATACAAAATTGTAACCAGCTAAGGAAACTATCGTGAGTAATATTTTTACCTTCTTCAGTTACTTTCTTAATACCTTTTAGGCGATTTAGACTGAAAGCGGTAGATAGACTAGATTCTAAATCCGCAATATCTTTTTTAAATTTAGTTAATAAAGATATAGTTTTTTGTTTATTTGACAACTCTTCTTTATCATCATCAAACATTAGGTCAGAAAATTTTTGTTCAGCTGTTCTTGGTGGGGTATATGTAACAGTCAAAACAAATGAACTTTCATATAAATTTCCTATATGCTGGAATATTCTTCTTCTTTCTTCATCCATTGCATTTGATACTTCATCGGGGAAGTAGCTTTGCCCAGGATTAGGGTAGCTAGCAGACTCTGTTCGATAGGAATCTATATGAAACATCCAGCCAGATCCTAATTTACTTATTGCTAAATTGATTCTAGCACTCATAGCATTTCGCTCTTGAACAGTTGCTGATGCAGAATCAATACCCCTATATTCCCAAGCGGCCATAAAAGAACCATTTTTATTTATAATAATGCCATCATCAACCATTGCCGAATAATTTAGTAGATCAACAAACCCCTCGTCTTTGTGACGATATTTGCTTAATTTAATTTGTTTATTAGATTCTACTAACTGAATCATTAATAACACCAGAATTAAAATTCCGATCATACTTATTACAATAGTAATCGTAGTTATATTTATGTCATTCATTATTTTCTCTCTTTAGTATTTAATCTGAATGGGGTGCTATTTGAACAATAAAATGATTTATACTTTAAGCTTCTTATATAGATGTTTCTCATAAGAGGATCTGCTTTTGCTATTTTTCTTAAAGAAAATAAACCACCGAACCAAATGATTATTGCGTATAAAGTGGAATACCAGGTTTGAGCTGAAAAAATTAATGCAAAAGCAAGTAATCCAGTAAACATAACAAGTTCTCTATCACCACCAAGAAAAAGAGAAACTCTATTACCTACTTTCCTAATTAAAATTTTTCTGACATCTTGCTTTTGCATATTTTATTTTCCTTTATCAGTTTGTAAGATTAGGTTTAATCATCATGGTAATTTCTGCTCCAGTACCTGTAATTGATGATAATAAGTTTTGAGCTCCGACAAGTAATGCTGCGACAAGAACAACAAAAACTAAAGTTTTTAAGAAACCATTTATTTCTCCACCAAAAATAAGTAGAGCTCCTGCTCCAACAATACCTACGATAGATAATGTAAATGCAACTGGTCCTGTTACTGAATTTCTAACTTTGGTTAGCCATCCTTCATAAGGAAGTCCACCACCACTAGTAGCTGAAGCATGAGCCTCTGGGGAAATAAGTAAAAAAAGTATAAAAATTGATGCTAATACAAATAGAATTGTTTGATTTTTAGTTGATAAAGTCATGACTATTTATCCTAATTAATTGAATTAAAAACAAACTTGTCTTGATCGTATTTTACGACTTCGACAAGTTCCTCTACGCAGCGTTTACCAGTATTTTTATCTTTCTTAATAAAAATAATGACATCAAGAATTTGCCCAACCATATTTTCTATGTTTCGAGGAGCTTCTTTATTTTTAGAAACTAAAGTTACAACTCGACTTGTTGCTTCAGATGCTGAATTGCAGTGGACAGTAGCTACACCGCCTGGATGTCCTGTATTCCAACTTTCTAACAATGAGAGAGCTTCACCACCTCTAATTTCACCTACTAATATTCTGTCAGGCCTCATTCTTAATGTTACTTTTACTAATGATGATAAATCAACTTCTGGCGAAGTTTCATACAAGACAGCATTTTCTGCTGCACATTGTATTTCTGGAGTATCTTCCAAAATAAGCATTCTCTCATTTGGAGATATAACAACCATTGCATTAATCACTGCATTTAACAATGTTGTTTTACCAGATCCTGTACCACCTGCAATAAGAATATTGCGATGATCTTTGATTGCTTGAATAATTGTTTCATACTGTTTATTGGTTATTGTCCCATATTCTAAATATTGTTCTAATGTAAATATTTTGACAGCTCTTTTTCTAAGAGAAAAAGTTGGAGCTGAAACAATAGGAGGAAGTTGTGCGGCAAATCTTGAATTATCTAAAGGAAATTTACACTCCAGAATAGGAGATGAAGAATGGACTTCTTTTCTAAAACAACCAGCAACATTTCTAATAACATTTTCAGCAACACTATTAGACATTGTTCCTATTTTTGACATGCCTGCACCTAATTCATCAATCCATAGTGAACCATCAGGATTAAGCATTATTTCTATAACATTTTTATCCTTATAGGCTTTATAAAATGGGGTGTTTTGAAGCGTTCTTTCTAAACTCGCACATGTTCTTCCAAATTCTTGGTCTTTATTTTGTTCCATAAAATAGAGTAATTAGAATTATAGATAATCAATAGTGTTATTATAAATCGAACACAATAAAAGTCAAAATATATTAAAACTTATTTTTGATATTATATGATTGTTTGTAATTTTCTTATTTGTTCTGGGGTTAAATCTATAATGACAGTGGTTTTATTTGTTTCAGGAGTAGTGTCTTTGTTAGCAAGTAAATTTATGTAGTAATATTTAGCTTGTTTATCTAGATTTTGTGGTAGAAAAAGATTTGATAGTGGTGTATCTAGAGCGAACGCTAGTTTAGATAAAAACTCTAATCTAGGACTTGTTTTACAATTCATAAATAAACTCAATGTAGATTTAGATACTCCCATTTTTGATGCTAGTGCATTTTGAGATATATTTTTGCTTTGCATTATAGCATAAACATTGCAAGCAATTAACTCTTGATAAGGCATATTTATAGGGTCTCGCATTTGATAATAAATTTCATTATGGATCAAAAAACATATGGTAACATTATAGTTTATAATATTTCTAATTTTAATAGGAAAAATATGAACAACCTAAGAAAAAACCATAGAACATCGGTATATACAGGGAGAAAGGAATTTGAATGGTGCTTGGACTATATTGTTCAGGAATTGAGCAATGGAAAGCAGAAACTACAAGTATTTAATGCACTTAGAGATTCTGGAAAAATAACTTTTAAATATAAGAATTTTCTTAGATTAAGTAACTCACCAAAATATCCTCAATTAGATAAATTTAAACGAAAGAATAAAAAACAGGGAGTTAGTGAACTCAATAACTATTGAGTTATTTATAGATATAACAATGGGTTACAGTATTTATTTTTGGGAAATAGTTTAGAACTACAATTATAAATTATCCTATTCACTTGAATTTTATTTATTGAATAGGATTTTTTTTGAAAAAAGAAGCAAAAAGAACGACATATAATGTTACTAAAAAAAGAAAGGATAGATTAGAAATGTTAGCTATTAGAGCAAGTATTAAAGCTAATCGTACAATAAAGTGGACTGAAATTGTGAGTCATGCAATAGATTATTATGCAGAAGACTCAGTAGCGGATATTGTGCATAAATTACATTAAAAAATAGATCTTTTTTAATTCATTCGATCTTTTTTAATTTGTAGCTTGAATGATCGTACAAAAGTGTTGTAATATAAAGGGCGTAAAAAAAACCGCCCATTATATAATAGAGCGGTTGTTTTTAGTTTAAAGTATTATCTTTAAACAAATAAAGGATAGAAAATATTACCAGTATTTTCTATCGTGATTCAGCAACACCAATTACCTTCTCTTGCCGAACACATAAGCAAAGCGTTTTCTTAGAACGAATTGCTATAACAAGGTTAATTTAACCATATATTTTGCCATTTTGCAAGGATTTGCAGAAAGATAGAATGTAAAATTATTTTGTTAGTGTTTGAGAGGGTCGTAACTAGGATTTACGATAATGCTCAATAAATATGAAAATACTAAAATTCCATTATTTAAAGGTTCAGTAAGTGATACTGAACAACCTCAATCATCTTTTTTAGAAAAAAAAGTATTTATTCAAAAAAAACATAGAAATCATACTCCTGTTATTAGGAAAAATTCTAAGTTTGCTCTTGGTAAAGAGCTTTCCGCAATTGTTAATATTCATGATTGGAACAGAAATAGATATCTATTGAAATTGAGAAAAAATAAAAAGCAGAGATTATCTATTCGTTCTGAGAGAAGAGAAACATTATATGCCTTAGTGAATGAATTAATTGAATATGCTGATTACTCTATAGATAGTGATTATTTATTTGAAGTAATGACAAATGTTGAGAGATTAGCTCAAAATATTAGACAATTACATATATATCCATCAGGAAGAAAATCTTATGATCCAGTAATAAAAGCATTAAGAATGCTAGAGGAGGCTGGATTAATCATAATTTTAAGAGAAATGGATCATCAAACAAAGCAACGTAAGGCTATGAGAATATGGTTAAGACCTGAGTTTTTTTATAGTTTTGGTTTTTCTAAAAAAAGGTTAAAACAAAAAGTAAAAAATCTATATAAATACAGAGTAAAAAAAGGTTTGTTAGAAAAATCTAAAAATATGTATAGAGAGCATATTTCTCGTTTGGCATATTCTAATGTAGCAGATATAACTGATAAATTTGCTTTAAAAAATTTATTGATTAATATAAAAAAAGATTTTTTAAGTCAAGAAGTCATAGATAATATACAAAAAACACCAGAAAAAAGTTGTTCTTATAAAAAATCTACAAATGATTTTTCTTATGATATAAGAAAAATGACTGATGATGAGCAGCGTCTCATATCTGAGAATATTAAAAAGCTAAGAGCTATATTAAATTCTGAAAAATAATTAACACTTAATACCTAACATTTAACGCTTAATAATATACTTTTAAATAAGTAGGGCCTCCCTTTATTTGTTACTTCTAATTTTGTTTTTTTCCTTCATTTTAATTCAAATTCAAGAGAGTTTGTTATCTTAAAAATAAAATGTTTTCCTGATTTTTATTAAAATAAACGTTATTTGTGGATAACGCATATTTTTTAAAAACTTAAAATCGATCTTAAACAATGAACTAAGATCTCTAAAGAGAGTTATATATAAATATATAAAGGATAAATAAAGCAAAAGCTTTATTGTGGATAAGTTAGCCGCAAGATATTTCCCCTAAAAAATAAACACCGAGCTTGCGAAAAAGTCTCATAAACAACAAATAATAAATCAATTAAAATGTGTGCTACGCACGAAAAACTCCAGAAAGAAAGATCTAGACATAAGGTCTATGTATAATATAATATTTATATCGAGGAGAATTTTATGAAAAGACTAATTTCTATATCATTATTAATTTTTATTAATATAATCTCTATTATTTGGAAATTTATAAGATATTTACTATACTTTATTATTATTCTTTACTTATTTCCATTAATACTAACTATAATTGCTGGAGATGTTGATAACACAATTGATATTCTTTTAAAATTTATCAGTCTTGTTTTATTTTCTCTACTTATAGAAATATTAATTAACTTAATTTTTCCAATCTTAAAAGAAAAACTAATGAATTTTAGCTGCTAAAAATAGACAAAATGTCTATCTTATGATATTGTATAGATGTTTTAAAAGTAAATAATATTTTAGCCGCTAAAATAGGAGGGTTTTTATGAAAATATTTACTATTGCAAATCAAAAAGGAGGGGTTGGTAAAACTTCTTTTGCTACTCATTTTGCGTTCTATCTAATAGAAAAAGGCATGAAAGGAGTTTTTATTGATTTAGATACTCAAGTAAATGCTAGCTATACATTAGAAAAATCATTTCCAAGCTCCAAATATGCTCACTCTTTATTTCAAGATAATTTTTCTATTGATAACTCAGATGAAAAATTAACATTATTTTTAGGATCTAATGAATTGGCTGAAATATATAGTAATTCGTCAGTAAACGAAGTTACCAAAGTTTTTTATAATTCAATTCAAATCCTAAAACAAAAAGGATTTGATTTTTGTATTATTGACACAGCACCATCACTTAATTCTTCTTTAGTAGCAGCCTTATTTTCTTCTGATTATGTTTTAAGTCCGATTGAACCAGAGAAATATGCTCTACAAGGAATAGAAAAAATGATAAATCTTATCTCGAATATTAGAAAACAAAATAATAAACTTATTTTTTTAGGAATGTTAATTTCTAAAATAAATAGACGAGATCCAAGACATATTAAACATTACAATCAATTGATGGAAAAATACCCAGGCTTTGTACTTCCCCAAGCTATTGGATTAAGAAGTAGTATTGCAGAAGCAGTAGATATAGGTATCCCTGTTTGGAATATAAAGAAAAGTGCGGCAAGAGTTGCAAGCAAAGAAATTAAAACAGTTATTGAATGTATTTTAGAAAAAACAAAGTAAGGAGTTGTTATGGACATTAATTTAGGTAATTTAGGAGCATTAAATGAGTCTCCAAATGATACAGGAATCTTAGAATTAGAATTATCTTGTATTGTGGAAGATTCAGAGCAACCAAGAACATTTTTTGATGAGTCATCTTTAAAAGAATTAGCTGAATCAATTAAAGAAAGAGGGGTTAAATCCCCTATATCAGTGAGACCTAATCCTACACAAGCTGGAGTTTATATCATTAATCATGGAGCAAGACGTTATAGAGCCTCTTTAATGGCAAATAAAGCAACTATTCCAGCTTTTATTGATAACGATTATGACTTATACGATCAAGCTACAGAAAATATTCAACGTGAGAATTTAACAGCAAGAGAAATAGCAATAGTCATAGATAGAGCAATTAAAAAAGGACTATCTAAATCAGAAATTGCTAAGAAGTTGGGTAAATCAAACTCTTATGTGTCTCAATATTTTGGTTTAAATAATTTAGAAGAACCAATAGCAGCTTTATTAAATCAAGCTAAATGCGAAGATGTTACTCTTTTAGCTAATTTAAACACTCAATATAAGAAAACTCCAGAAGAAGTTGAAGCATGGATTTCTGAGCAAGATGAATTTTCGAGAACATCTTTCAATAATTTTAAAGATTCATTAAATAAAAAGCAGAACATTTCTAATACAGAGAAGACGAAAGATAAGAAAACAAAGGTAGAAGATCCTGATAAACTTAAGAAATCATTTCTTAAGATAAGTTATCATGGGCAAATAGGTCGATTAATTATGAATAAGAGACCTTCAGAATTAGGTCGAGCATATATAAAATATGATGATTCTGGAGAGGAAGTTGATGCTGATTTATCGAGTGTTACTATATTAGAATTAATAGAGGCTTAAGATGAATAAAAATGATGACTTAAAAAGACGAAATTATCATGTAAGAAATGCCATTGCTAGTTTTGCATTAGAGGGGGAAATACCATCCCCCCATTTATTAGAGTTACTTAAAAAATATGAAAATGGCGAAATTTCTTCTTTGGAAGAACTTGAAATAAAGTTTGAAAATAGAGAATTAATAAATGAGCAACCAATTAAATAAGGCAATTATTGCTTTAATAAAAACATCAACAAATGCAGATAATACCTCTACACTAGATGATATTTTAAATGCTGAAACCCTAAAAAATATACATAAGAGTATTTTTAATAGTAATAAATATTATTTCCCAGGAAATTTAAGAATTAATGATGAGCAGATAAGATCTCGAAATATTGAATCTGAGAATAGATCTTACACTGTTTTCTATTATAAGGGTGTTGTTACTGAAGATGTTATTAATAATGTTTTAAATGATTTTAAAAATAATTGTTCAAATTCAGAGATAGAAAAAAGTCTAAGTGCATTATATTCATCATTAGATCATTTACATCCCTTTGAAGATGGTAATAGTAGAACTATAAGAGAATTTACTAGACAAGTTGCCGATAAGTTGGGATATGAATTAGATTGGTCTAAAACAAATATAACGGATAACTCTAGAGAAGAATTATATAAATCTAGAGATTTGGAAGTAATTTCAATATCATTTCCTAATCTAAATAAAGATTCGTTAAAATTTGCTGGGAGAGATGAATATGCTGCTTATGAATCTCTAAGTTTTTTAAAAAATAATTCTATTTCTTTAGAATCTGTATTTAAAAATATTTTACATCCTCACACCAATATTTTAGCCGCTAAAATTGATAAAGAAGAAAATTCTCTTGGGGAGAATGTTATCCTTAAATCTTCATTAAATAAAAATTTAGATGAAACTCAGAAAACAGTATATGAAGCTATGGAAGCTGAAAGGCAACAAAATTATTTAATCGAGAATCAATATACTGATTCATTAACTTCAGTTATTAATGAAAAGAATGAGCAGGTAAAACGATTAGAAACTAAGTTATCTAAATTAGTATCAGAAGCAACTAGTCAAGTTAATAGATTACAGTCCAATAAACCAAGTTTTTTTTCTATGCCTAGTAGAAAGAATAAATGGAATAATATTATAAATGCTCAAAAGCACATTATAAATGTAGCAACTAGGAGATTAGAGGCTGTTCATGAGATTAGGGATGATATGGGATTACATTCTTCTAAAATTGAAAATATGGCCAAGAAAAAATTACATTTTAGAGATCCTTGCTTAGTTAATAAATACAAAGATATTATGGAGATTAATAGAATTAAAAAGATACAAGAAGCAAAAAATAATAAGAATTTAAAACACCAGAAAGAGATATCTCATAAAGCTGTTAATTCATTAACTAATACTCTATCTGTAAAGAAATAGACTGTATTATCGACTAAAAAAGGATTGATTTGTTTTCAATCCTTTTTTAGTTTATTGAATAAGAAATAAGTAAAAATTGATTACTATAAATATTATATTTAGTATTATAGATAGAATTAAAATTATTTTTAATGACTTAAAATAATCTCCAAAAGAAGCTAATTCTGTTTTAAATGATTTAATAGATTCTGTTATTTTTGTTTTAAAGTTGTTACCTGAGTCGTCAATAACATTATTTATGGCCGTTTTAGATTTAGTTATATGCTCATTTACTAATTTAAGGCATATTTCTTGAGTACTTTTAATTTGTTTATTATTTTCATTTAAAACATTTAATGAAATCTCTTCAATATCTGATTTTAGATTAGCAATGAGAGTTTCCTGATTCTTTTTAGTCTGTTCTAATAAATATCTATTTAGAGTAAAAGCAATTGCTATAGGATCATCTTTAGTGATAACAACCCCATGTTTTTGTGCTATCTCTGTTATTAATTCTTGTATTTCATCAGACATTTTATACTCCAGCAGCATCTAATACACTATTAATATTCTTCTGAATAATTTTAATGCGTTGTCTAGTCATTATATGATTTTCTTCATTATTAATGACTTCTAGAAAGGTCTGCTTATTTTTAAGCATTTGGCTAAAATCAGCACCAAAGGTCTCAGCAGATAATTTTGGTAATTCAATAATTGTATTAATTGAGTTTTTATTATTTTTATAGACAGCCATTTCTGTAAATGATTTTCCTTTATATTCAATATCACCCCAAAAAGGATTTAGCCAAACAACAAAATTTGAATTTTTCCCGAAACTTTTAACTAATGAATTTAATCCATTTAATGTATCTAGTAATGCTTGTCCAGAAGTAATCACTGTATGAATTACTATTTCATGCCCCATTGATTCTATTAATTCTGGGATCTCATTTGAGATTAAATAATGAGATAAAGGGAAAAAAGATGCTGCACCATTATCAATGATTATATCGTATTCAGTTTCACTTATTATTTCTATAAGTCTATCAAAATTACGAGTATTTATCTGCTGATCTTCAATTAATTCTAGGTGACTAACATTTAATGCTTTATAAGCTTCAAATGATGCATTTACAGGATCTGTATCAATGCAGCTTATTTTATCGCCTTTCGATATTTTATACTGAGCTAACAAACTAGATACTACAGTTTTTCCGACTCCACCTTTACCTTGTAGAATAAAATTAATTTTTGCCATAATACACCTCTTTATACTAAATTAAATTTTTTGTATCAATTACCTTAGGATTAAATTCAAATTTATTAGATTCCTTAATTTTTATTTTTTGCGTTTCTGCAGAAATTTGATTTATATCTTTTTTATCACAAATGTTTTTATAGTCTCCCAATACTACTTTAATTGATTTTGTAAATTGTTGGTAGCTATAAGGATAGATATTCTTTTCTTTGAATACTTCATAAATATCTTTGAAACAATAGCCTTCATTCAACGCAGATATAATATGTGTTTTATACGCCAGAATAAAAAACCTAGATTTAGGTTTTTGAGTATTCGTAACTCTGCTAGCTAGTTCTTTTAGAAGTTCTTTTTCTTTCATTATTTTAGCCGCTAAAATTAATTTTATTTATACAAAAAAACTGTAATAAACAAAAATCGCCTATATTAAAAAATAATTGCCAATTATTAAACTATAATAAACATTATTATACAATAATAAACATAATTAACCAATATTTGCTTTTTTTTCTTCTGGCGTTATACTTTAAAACGTGGGCAAGATATGTAAATATGGCCATCTTTTTCAAAGATATCCATATTTACTTGGACTAATTCGCTAAAGCTCAAGTCCAATCTTGCTCTGCGAGGCTAAAGGCTGCCGCCTTATTAAAATATATTTGGAATGAATTATGAACATTAAGCGTGATAATTTAAGAAGAGAAATTCTTAAAGTTTGTTTATCTAAATCAGATAAAGAAGAAATAAAAATTAAAGCTAACTCTTTAGGAATGACGACATCAACATTTTTAAGAAATTTAGGGCTAGGATTTAAACCAACAAGTACGCTAGATCAAGATGCTATTTTAGAGTTAGTTAAAATAAATACTGCTCAATCAAGGCTAGGTAATTTAATGGCATTGGCTTTAAAAAATCCAGAAAAGATGTCTTTATATGGTGATAAAGATATAGCCACAAAAATTGATACTTTGCTTGATGAGATTGCAAAATTACAAATTACAATGTTAAGCATTGTCAATAATGTTAATGGAAATGCAGATAAATGATTGCAAAAAAAATACCAATGAAAACAGTTAGTAAATCTAGTTTTAGTAGATTGGTAAATTATATATCAGATACACAAAATAAAAATAATAGGATTGATAATATTCGTATTACAAATTGTACATCAGATAATATCGAATGGGCTAAATTAGAGATCCAAGCAACTCAAAATAAAAATACTCGTAGTGAATCAGATAAAACATACCATTTATTATTGTCTTTTCCTACTGGAGAATTCCTTGAACATAAAAAACTTTATGAGATAGAAGATCGCTTTTGTAATGCTTTGGGATATGGTGATCATCAGAGAATTAGTGCTATTCATAATGATACTGATAATTTACATATTCATATAGCTATTAATAAGATTAATCCGAAATCTTTTAATATTCATGAGCCTTTTAATGATTATAAGATTTTATCTTCTGTTTGTTCTCTTGTTGAAAATGAATATGACTTGATAGCAACAAATCATATAGGGTCTAAAACAATATCTCAAAATAAAGTTCAGGATATGGAAAGATTTTCTGGTCTTGAAAGTTTGGTTAGCTGGATAAGAAGAGAGTGCTTAGATGATATATTTAGAAGTTCTAATTGGGAAGAGTTACATAAAGTTTTAAATGAGTCTAATCTTTACATTAGGTTAAAAGGTAATGGATTTGTTATAGGGGATAAAGAGAGTAATTTAGAGGTTAAAGCCAGTACTATAAGTCGAGATTTATCCAAGCCTAATTTAGAAAAAAAATTTGGTGAATTTATTTGTAATAGAAAAGAGTTTTTAGGAAAAACCAATAAAAAGTATAAAAAAGAACCAGTTTTTAAAGGGAAAATTGATACCACTGATCTTTTCTTATCCTATAAGAATGAAAGAAATAATTTTAATGCTAAGAGAAAACAAAGTTTCTTTAAATTAAAGAACGATCACCAGAATAAAATATTAAAAGCTAAAAATAATGCACAGATTAAAAGAAACATTATTAGAGGACTGAGTAAGGGAATTTCTAAAAGAGTTGCTTATGCGGCAACATCTTATGATTTAAAAAAGAGAATTAAAAATATTAATGATGAATATAGAAGAGAGAGAGAAGCGTTATATAAATCTACGAAACCTTTGGTTTGGAATGACTGGCTAAAAAAAGAGGCTTTGGCAGGTAATGAAAAGGCCGCTAAGGTATTACAACAGCAAAATTTCAGGAAAAGCAAATTCTCTATATGGGGAAATGATAATAATGTAATTGTTGATATAGACAAAAAAGTAGAGTCAGTTACTCGAAGAGGATCTTTTATCTTAAAGAAATCAGGAATTAGGGATGTAGGAAAAAGAATAGATATAACCCGTAAAAGTGATGATGAAACTATTTTAGAGGCATTAAAATTAGCACAGAGTAAATATGGGACGTTGTTAAATATAGAAGGAGATGAATTATTTAAGCAACAGATTGTTAAAGTTGCAGCAAAAGCAAAATTAAGTATTCAATTTAACGATATAGGAATGGAAAGACATAGACAAATTCTTATTAAGGAGCAAATCAATAATGATAGACAAAGATTATTCAGAAATTCTTGGAATGGAGATTCTAGATCAAGAGCTTACTCAAGAGCAAATAGCACAGATGGAAATGGATGCTCAAATGGCATCAGAACAGCTCCTTCAAGAAATGAATCAAGATGTACTGAATCCAACAGTAGAAAGTTTAAGCAATATGAGCGAGGGTTATTTGCTCAGTCCAACATTAGCCAGTTTACCGAAAGAGCACCGACCGAAGAAGTACACAGTATGTCAGGATTGTCCTGTGGCAATGTGGCATCACTCGAACAACGAAACAAAGTGTTATTGCAGAGTAATGCACATAATTATATGGACAGGAAGTCAACCAGTAGAGATGATGGAATGCGATGGGCGGCATATATCAATGGATTAGATCAAGATAAAAAAGATGCAATTTTAACTTATGTATCAGAAAGAAATAGTAAGCGTAATAATTTAAAACAAGTGTTCGATATATCAAAACACTTGGTATATAATAACAGCATAAATGGTGATGTTAAATTTATGGGAGTTCGTAAAGTAAATAACCAAAATCTGATTCTCTTACAGAAATCAGGAGATGATAATGTTTATGTTAAAGCCGCTGCTTATGGAGAGTTATCAAAATTAAAAAAAGCAGGTTTACAGTCAATAATTAATTTAGATTCCGAAGGCAAAATTTCATTGAAAGATGCTAAAAATAGCAAACAAAGAAGGAATAAAAAATGAAAAAGAGAAAATTAAATAATCAGATTGGAAACAGAAAACATGATGTGAGAAAAAATAATTATGTTTTTCAACGTCTTGTATTATTTTTATTAACAATAATTTTAGGTTTTTGGGCTGCAACTCAATGGACTGCTTATAAGTTTGGATTTCAAGCAGGATTGGGTGTAAATATTGAAGGAGTTTATTCTCCTCATAAAATTATTGAATGGTATTTATCTTGGGGTAAATATTATGAAAATATTTTTATGCAAAGTATATCGATTGGCTTTTTGACGACAATTGTTTTATTAATTTTTTTTGCAATATATGTTGTTGCTCAAAGTAATTCTTCCAAATCAAAGGCAAATGAATTTTTACATGGTTCTGCTGAGTGGGCAACAGAAAAGGATGTTAAAAATGCAGGACTACTCGAAGGGGAGGGGGTTTATGTCGGAGGATGGATTGATGATAAAGGGCAGTTTAACTATCTTCGACATAGTGGGCCAGAGCATGTACTTACATTTGCCCCAACTCGATCAGGTAAAGGTGTCGGCTTAATCCTACCAACATTATTGAGTTGGCCACATTCAACCTTTGTAAGTGATTTAAAAGGTGAGTTATATGCTTTGACTTCTGGATGGAGAAAAAATCATGCAAATAATAAAATTCTAAAATTTGAGCCAGCATCTTCTTCAGGATGTGCAAGATGGAATCCGTTAGATGAAATTAGAATAGGTTCAGAAAATGAAATTGCAGATGCACAAAATCTTGCAATTTTAGTTGTAGATCCAAATGGTAAGGGACTAAGAGACCATTGGCAAAAAACATCATATATGCTTTTGGTTGGGTTAATTTTACATGTTATTTATAAATCTAAAATAGATGATACAGTCATACCTAGCCTTGCTGGTGTAGATGCTTTATTGGCAGATCCTAAATATGCTTCTGATGATGAAAAGAAAGCAATGCAAGGCTTATGGAATGAAATGTTACATAATTTACATATAGATGGATTAAAAGCTCATCCTGTTGTTTCTGCAGCAGGAAAGGATATGTTAGATAAGCCAGAAGATGAAGGCGGCTCGGTATTATCTACATTAAAAACTTATTTATCTCTTTATAGAGATCCTATTGTTGCAAAAAACACAAATGTTTCTGATTTTAAATTAAGACAATTGATGGATTACTCTGATCCTGTTTCGCTTTATGCAATAGCACAGCCAACAGATAAGGAAAGATTAAAACCATTAATGAGAATAATGGTAAATATGGTTATTAGATTAAATGCTGGAGGTATGGATTTTAAAAATGGACGAGCGGTTGCAAACTACAAACATAGATTATTAATGATGTTAGATGAACTCCCAAGTTTAGGTAAATTAGAGATTCTACAAGAATCATTAGCATTTTTGGCTGGATATGGAATTAAGGCTTATTTAATTTGCCAAGATACAACGCAATTAAGAAGTAGAGAAACAGGATATGGGCCAGAGGAAAGTATAACATCTAATTGCCATGTTCAAATTGCCTATCAACCTAATAGACTAGAAACAGCAGAGTACTTATCTAAAATGACAGGAATAACAACTGTTACAAAAGAGAAAATTACAACAAGTGGTAAGCGAGTCTCTGTTATGGATAGCCAAGTGTCAAGAAGTGTTGAGGAAATATCCAGGCCATTAATGACAGCAGATGAAGTACAACGAATGCCTGGACCTAAAAAGGATTTGGATGGCTCTATTGTTGAATCTGGCGATATGTTAGTTTTTGTTACAGGATATCCAGCAATATATGGTAAACAACCCCTGTATTTCAAAGATCCTATATTTCAAAAAAGATCAGAAATCCCTGCACCAGTAAAAAGCGATCTTCTTATTAAAAGTAATAGATTACGAGAGAATGAAAAAGTTAGTTTGGATTAGCAAATACTTTATTATTATTTTAAGTATTGGATTTTTATTTATAGTTTCTGGTTATTTTCTCGGTATTAGAATTAATACTACGCCGAGTATTCCTGTTGGAATTTATAAAATTATAGATAAAACACCAGAAAAAGGAGATGTTATTTTATTCTGTCCACCAAATAATTTTTTATTCCAAGAAGCTAGAAATAGAATGTGGATTAATAAAGGTTTTTGTGATGGTGAATTAGGAATGATGATGAAGATTTTAGTGGCATCAGAAGGGGATAAGGTATCTATTAATTCTTTTGGAGTAACTATTAATGGTAATTATTATTTACATAGTAAGAGAATTTCAGGATTAAATATACCCGTTAAATCTTTTAATAATTATATTTTAAAGAAAGGTGAAATGCTTACTATGACTGATAAAAATCCAATGTCTTTTGATGGTAGATATTATGGAATATTGAATTATAAAAATATAAACAATGTCGTTATACCTATTTTTACTTGGTGATTTTAGCCGCTAAAATGAGAAGGAAAAACAGAAATGAAGAAATTCTTAATTAAACTTTTAGGTGGAGTTTCAAAGGAAGAGCATCAATCAATATTAGATTACTTTCAGTCAAGAATGATTAATCCTCAAAATTTAGATTTTGCAAGTAGTTTAATGAAACGATGGAATGAATTTAGATGTAGTATTAACTATATGTATAAGGAAATTTGTATAAATAATGCTGATTTTTTTACAAATAATTCTTCTTTATTACATGATTTAGTATTACAAGATTATTATTTTAGACGATTGTATTTACTCCAAAATGGGAAGGATTTTTTTGATAATGTTGAAGAACATGAAAAATTATTTTTTCTCAACAAGGGGAGTCTTTAAATAAAGCATTTTGGGATATAGATGCTAAATATTTAGAGTTAATTTATGACAATAAATTTATAAAAAACTGGGATAAAGGTATTAAATAGTAGAGGTTTATATGCGTTTTGGGTATGAATATGGAGCAAGGAGTATTGTTACTACTGATTTAGGGTGGAAAACATTGTACCAGAATGATGCAAATAATGATGATGGTGTTGAGGATATTGCTGATTTAAATTTTGATAATTTAAATGAGGGGTGTAAAGGAGAGTGCTTATCTGCGGATTGGAAAAAATTAGAAACAAAACCAAAAGCATTATATACCATGGATAGCTTGTTAAATGATTTAACAAGGGTAGCAAATTATGTTTTAGATCCTAACTTAAAGAAAGTTCTTATAGATAAAGATAAAAATAAAGAAGGGGAGCATGGTGGTATTGGTACTCCAGCAACAAGGGATGAAATATTGAAAGGATTGTTTGAAAGGGGGTTCTATCAATGAAAGGTAAAACCGTTATAAGTACAGAAAAAGGTAGAGCTTTTTATGATGTTTTGCCCGATTCAGCTAAATATCCTGATATGACCGCATTATGGCATCAAAAATTTTTAGAGATTGAAAATGGGATTCTAAATAAAGAAGATCTAATTAATAGTGTTATTCAATTTATTACAGATGAGGTAAGTCAAATTAAACTAAAAGGGCTTAATTTAAGTCATATTAAAGCATATATTTGTCCTAAATGTGGTTCGGCATGTCTCAAATAAATGGTAAATATGGTTTATTCTGGTTGTGTAATGCTTATAAGACAAAAGGATGTGATGCTCGTTTTCCTGATAAAATAATACTCCAGACTTAACCTATATAAGACCAGTGATTTCAGAATATAAGTGTCATTTATGTAGTAGTGGACTTATTAAAGAAGAAGTAAAAAGAATCCAAAATTATTTTTTGGAGTTGTTCGAATTATCCTAATTGTAAACAACTTTATCCAGATGTTATGGGTAAGCCCAAATTTAAGATTGATTAAGGAGTTAATATGCCAAACTTAATAGATGAATTGATTGGTTCTGATAATGAGCAATCTATAATTGAAACTGAAGCACTTGAATCAAAATGATTGAGGCAATAATCCAGGAGCTATTATAGAATTTCTCCTGAAGAAGCCGATTATTTAGGTGCTTTGAGGATGACTCTATGGATATGGAAGATATCATAGAGGGAGCTTTAGATTTATTAAATTCTAATTAGGAGTAGATATGTCAGATATTAAAAAACCATTTTATAAAGAGGTTGCTGATAAATTAATAGATCAATTGGAAAAGGTGTTGCTCCTTGGCAAAGAGGGTGGACAGTTACTGGCAGGCCTTACAATGTAATAACTGGGAAAATTATAGAGGGGCAATGTTTTAAATTTAGCATTATCTGGGCGTGAAGATCCACGTTGGATGACCTATAAACAGGCTCAGACTCTTGGAGCTCAGGTAAAAAAGGGGAGCGGGGGACAAAGGTTCAATATTGGATTTTTGAGGAGATGCAGACTATAAAAGATGAAAATGGTAAACCTAGATTAGATCATAATGGCAAAGAAATTTTAGAAAAAGTACGCTTAGAAAGACCAAAAGTAATTAATTCAGTTGTTTTTAATGCAGAGCAAATTGATGGATTGCCACCGCTCCAGAAAAATCAATAGATGTATGGATAGCATAGATAAAGCTGAACAAATTCTTAAAAACTCAGGGGCAATATAGAACATAAAAAACAGGATCAGGCATATTATCAAGCATCAACAGATAAGATTGTATTGCCTCTAAAAGAACAATTTGAGAAACCTGAATTTTATTATGGAACAGCATTGCATGAATTAGGCCATTGGACAGGGCATTCCACAAGACTAAATAGAGATTTAACTGGCCATTTTGGAGGTGAAAAATATGCAAGAGAAGAACTAAGAGCAGAGATTTCTTCAATGATGTTGGAAATGGAAGTAGGTATTCCACATGATACTAATAGGCATGCAAGTTATGTTCAAAGTTGGGTTGCAGTATTGAAGAGTGATCCTGCTGAAATTATTAGAGCCTCATCTGATGCAGAAAAAATAAAAGATTTTGTCTTAAGTCTATCCCAAGAGCAAAAAATAGAGCTTAATAAGCAACAGGATGAAACAACAGAACTTAATTTAAGTATATTAGCTAGGGTAAATGATATGGAAAATTCTAATAAAACATATATCTCAGTTCCATTTAAAGAAAAAGAAGAAGCTAAAGCTTTGGGAGCTAAATGGGATAGGGGAGAATCATCTTGGTATATTCCTGAAAATCTTGATAAAGAAGCTTTTAGTAAATGGATGAATAAAGAAAATGTTAGAGTAGAAAAGAATAATTCAGAGAAAACATATTTGGTTGTTCCGTTAAAGAAAAGAAGAAGCTAAAGCTTTGGGTGCTAAGTGGGATAAATCTGTTAAGAGTTGGTATATTTCAGGTGTTGTAACTAATGAAATGAAGAAGTGGTTGCCAGAAAATAACCCTGTGCAACAAGATCCTGCATTATCTCCAAGAGAAGAGTTTTCTATTTTTATGAAGGATATGGGATTAGTTGTATCTGGCGAACATCCAATTATGGATGGTAAATTACATAGAGTTAGA
>NZ_UGTA01000003.1 GCF_900454895.1 Phocoenobacter uteri
CCTGCAAAAGCGATTATTTTAATGGGGCCTCTTGGGTGGGAAGCTCAAATTCAACGTACTAAAGGAAATCAGGACATCTTAAAATCGCACCCAGAAGTAGAAATTATTACTCAGCAAGAAGCGAGATGGGATAGAGCAAAAGCAATGGAAATTACTGAAAATTTATTGGCTGCTCATAAAGATATTAAAGTAATTTTAAGTAATAACGATGAAATGGCGATTGGGGCATTGCTTGCAGCTCGAAAAATAGGATTAGACGATCAAGATTTGTTAATCGTTGGTATTGATGCTACGCCTGACGCATTAGCGTATTTAGGACAAGGGCTTGATGCGACAGTTTATCAGTCTGCTTCTGGGCAAGGTTCGCTAAGTGCAGAGATTGCTTATAAGCAGCAAAAGGAGAGAAGGTAACGCAATATAATTGGATTCCTTTTGAGTTGGTTACACCAGACAAGATAGTCGATTATTTGAATAAATATAAGGAGTGAGAAGAGCAATACACATTATATTTTGTTCAGCTAGTTAATTTTCCTGAAATATTTAAAGGAGCGATAAATGAATAGTAATTTGAATGAATCTCCATATATTTTAGAAATGCGTAATGTTTCTAAAACGTTTCCAGGAGTGAAAGCATTAGATGGAATCAATTTAAAAGTAAAAAAGGTTCTGTTCATGCATTGATGGGTGAAAATGGTGCGGGTAAATCGACGTTAATGAAAATTCTGTATGGGATTTATACGCCAGATGATGGTGGCGAGTTGATTTTAGATGGAAAGCCTTTTGATCCTAAACGTCCTATTGATGCTATTCGTAGTGGTTTTAACGATGGTGCCACAAGAAATCTCACCTGCCGCAAATTTGACAATATCAGATAATTTATTTTTAGGGCGAGAAGTAACAAAAAATAGATTTTTTGTTGACCAAAAGAAAATGGACTATGAAGCAAATGAAATTTTAGAATCATTAGGTATTCCACTTGATGTAACACTTAAAATGTCAGAAGTTTCCGTCGCAAAAGCCCAGCTTGTTGCCATTGCCACCGCTGTATCCAATTATGCAAAAGTCATTATTATGGACGAACCAACCACGGCTTTAACAGAAGGTGAAGTGGAGCAGTTATATAAAATTATAGACACGGTACGTGCACGTGGTATTGCGATTATTTTTATCTCACATAAGTTAGATGAAGTATTTACGGTTGCAGATGAAATAACCGTTATTCGTGATGGGCAATATGTTGGTACAAAAGATGTTAAAGATGTAACCAAAGATGAACTTATTTCAATGATGGTTGGTCGAGATATGTCTGAAATGTTCCAGCGAGAAGAGTTACCACCTTCTGATGAAGTTGTATTAGAAATTAAAGATTTTTGTCGTAAAGGGCATTATCAAAATGTGAATTTTAAAGTTCATAAAGGTGAAATTTTTGGTATTGCTGGATTGGTTGGGGCTGGTCGTTCAGAAATCGCAGAAGGCTTGTTTGGATATAGACCGGCAGAGAGTGGTGAAATCTATATTCACGGTCAGAAAGTTGACATTCATACACCCCACGATGCAATGGAGCATAAAATAGGCTTTGTGACAGAGGATAGAAACTAACAGGATTATTCCTAAATTTAAGTATCACAGATAATATTATTATGCCTCAAATGTCACCTTATCTAGAAAATTTCCTCCTTTCAGTCACAAAAGCCAAAAAAACCGCAAATGTACAAAAGGATAAGCTCAGAATTAAAGCCCCGAATGTGGATGTTGTCACGGATAATTTATCAGGAGGTAACCAACAAAAAGTATTACTTGCTCGTTGGTTAATTCTAGAACCAGATATTTTAATTCTTGATGAACCGACAAAAGGGATTGATGTAGGGGCAAAAGCAGAGTTATATAAATTGATGGTAGAGCTTGCTAAAAGGTAAAACAATCATTATGATTACGTCTGATATGCTTGAACTTTTAGCAATGAGTGATCGTGTAATGGTTATGCACGAAGGACACAAGTTGGCATTATTCCACGCAATGAATTAACCCAAAACGCGTACTCGAATTGGCGTCGGGCTAGCTTGAAACAATATACAATTTAAGCAAAAAATTCTTTTATAGAAATTAACAAATAATGAGGTATTTATTATGTCAGCTATAACCTTAAAGAAAATGATTAACACCTACGGAATGTTACTAATTCTTGTTTTATTATTCCTATCATTGTCTGTCACTATTGATGGCTTTTTATCTAGCCGAACCATTTTTAGTATTATTGAACAAGTTTCAATGTTCGGCATTATTGCGATTGGGGTAACTTTAGCGATTATCACAAGGGATTGACCTTTCATCAGGATCGGTTGTGGCACTCACAGCGGTTGTTGCAGCATCTATTGTCGAATCAGTGGATACACAAAATGCAATTATGGCATTTGCAATGTCTATTTTGGTCGGTGCGGTTATTGGATTTATTAACGGTGGATTAACGGCTTATGGTTCAATTCCGCCTTTCATTGCCACATTGGGTATGATGACAATGGCGCGTGGTGCTGCTCAGCTTTATTCTGACGGTCGCCCAATTGACGCATCAGCAGAATCTTTTACTTGGATTGCGGATATTGATTTCTTCGGCTTACCAGGATTGGTGCTTGTTTATCTCGTTATTGTCATTGCGGCTCATATTTTACTCAGTCGTTCAACCTTTGGTCGCCATATTTATGCTATCGGTGGTAATTTAAATGCAGCTAAAATTTGTGGTATCAACACAAAAAGAACCTTAATTTGGGTATATATCATTGCTGGAGCATTAGCTGGTTTAGCGGGTGCATTACTTGCAGCAAGAACTTATGCGGGTAATCCATCTTATGGTTTAGCGTGGGAATTAGATGCGATTGCCGCTGCGGTAATTGGTGGTGTATCATTAGCAGGTGGTGTTGGTAGTATTCCAATGTGTGTCGTGGGTGCATTGATTATCGGTACCACAAATAAAGGCTTGAATATGCTAGGGGTTGACCCATATTGGCAACAAATTATTAAAGGTGCAATTATTGTTGTAGCGGTATTACTTGATACATTAAAACGCCGTAAAAAAGCGTAATTAAGAATAATTAGTGATAAAAAACTCACATACTAATTTGAATTAAGTATGTGAGTTTTATTTTATATATTTAGGGGGGGCTTAGTTTTTAATATGTGTTTCATAGGCTTGTAGTGTATTTTGCATTAACATTGCCACTGTCATTGGCCCCACACCACCTGGCACAGGTGTGATGAAGCTGGCTCGTTGAGAGGCTATTTCAAATTCTACATCGCCAACTAATTTCCCATTTTCTAAGCGGTTAATACCAACATCAAATACCATAGCTCCTTCTTTTATCCATTCACCACGAATAAATTCAGCTTTACCAATCGCCACTACAAGAATATCGGCTTGTTTTATATGTTGCTCTAAATTCTGAGTCAAACGATGAGTAACTGTTGTTGTACAGCCTGCAAGTAAAAATTCTAATGCCATAGGTCGCCCAACAATATTGGATGCACCAACAATCACAGCGTGTTTGCCTTTAATATCTTGCCCTGTATATTCAATAAGTTTCATCACACCATACGGTGTGCAAGAATGTAGTTTAGGAATTCGCTGGCATAGCAGTCCTACATTATAAGGGTGAAAACCATCGACATCTTTATTTGGTAAAATTGCCTCAATAATATGGCTTTCTTGTATGTGTTTTGGTAGAGGAAGTTGAACTAAAATACCATCTATATTGTTATCATTATTTAATTTTTCGATCAGCGTTAATAACTCTACTTCTGTTGTTTGTGAAGGAAGGTTATATGATTGAGAAATAATACCTAATTCTTCGCAACTTTTACGTTTACTTTTCACATAAATGTGTGAAGCAGGATCATTTCCTACTAAAATTACAGCCAAACAAGGTGAGCGTTTTCCCAAAGATGTATAATGAGTAATAGTTTGAGTAATTTTATTTTTAATCTGTGTAGCAACAGCTGTTCCTGAAATAATTTGAGCAGACATTGATACTCCTTAATTTTAAAAGATAATTTGTGTCATTCTCTCAAAAAATGAAGACTTTGATAAGCGATAAAAGTATAAACTGAATAAATATCAAGCGACTGAGAATAAAATTAAAAAAAAGCATTGACGGATCCTAATCAGAAACTATAATAGCACACATTGTCAGTCGGCGAGTAGCGCAGCTTGGTAGCGCAACTGGTTTGGGACCAGTGGGTCGTAGGTTCGAATCCTATCTCGCCGACCACTTCTTTTTTATATCATATCCTTGCGCCCTTAGCTCAGTTGGATAGAGCAACGGCCTTCTAAGCCGTAGGTCATTGGTTCGAATCCAATAGGGCGTACCATTTTAAGCATCTTATAAATCAATAAATTATCTTTCAATTTTTTCTTATCAAAATCTTTTTTATGTCATAAATGTGCTGTGAGTTACGATATTATTTTCGTGATACATAAGATGAATGGTATTTAAATAAGCATATTTTCGATTATTTCCAGTTTAATTCTTCTCCATAAAGTCTTTTTTCATCGTTAACTTTTTCTTTGGCTAATGATACGGGTTTAAATTTATTGCCAGTAGTTATCGTTGAATCTTCTTTTGATAGTAATGGTGTAAATTCATTATAAATAAGTTAATTGTTACAATAATTCTATCCTCTGAATGACTTTAATTGTCGTTGTACGGTTAAGGCATTGGACGCACAGTTTATAAACTAAATTTAGATGATTACCCTGAGAAATTAGCCCATCAATTTGCAAAAGTGGAGATGAAAGGGAGCGAGTTTAAATGGGCTTTTAATCAGGTTGAAAGCCAGTTTAAAACCTTAAAAGATAAATTAGGGGTAACGAAGTTAAATGCCAAAGAAATGGTGACCGTTCGTGAAAATTTAAGCCGTAATTTTAAGTTTGCTAGTGGTGTGTTAAGTGCTGAAAATAAGGCGTTGATTGGCAGCGAAACGGCAACGGTTTGGTTAAGTGATGATACGCTGATTAAGCAGCTAAATAGCCGTGATGGGGATATAGTTATGCGTTATTGCCTGATATTATTTATGAGCCTGATAATATCCTCAGAGATGGAAGAAATTTAGTGTTCTTAAAACTATTTGATAATAAAAAATTAATGGCTGTTGTTAAAGAAATTAAGGATACAAACGAGTTCTTTATTTTGTCTTTTCGTGGGATTGGTCAAGCAGAATGGGATAAGTTTTTAGAAAAATTAGCGATTATTAGGTAAGGCTCCCGATCACTTACACACGCTCTCAGACACTTGGGCAGACCCCAAATAGGCTGCGGCAGGGAGATTATCACCGCTTTTCTAATAATCGCAGTTTGGAATATAACAAGGTTTAAAATTAAAATCAATAGGAGTTTTATATGGCAAAATTGTTAGAACAGGATAAATTATGGTTACAAGAAAGCTACCCTTGTGCATTAAGTAAATTTCATAAATGCGAAATAAAAGAGGCGTTATTAAAGAATTTAAGTAACAGTAGTTCAATGATTTGTAATTTTGCGGAATATTTAAGAACGATGGCTATTTTAGATGCCTATCCTGTAAAGGACGATGAATGATTATTGAAGTAAAGCTAAATAATGCCGATATGGTTACGGCGTTATTAAAAAAACTCGCTGATAAAACGGCTGACCGTAGAGAGTTGATGAGCATTATTGCTGGTACAATGGAATGCAGTACTTGAAAACTTTGAGAAAGAAGGGCGTCCTGCTTGGGCTGGTATTAAATATCGTCAGGGGAAAGTGCTAAATGACTCAGGGAATTTAAAAACAGTATAACTGCTGTTTTTTTGGATATACACTCATAACATTAAAATCAAATTGTCAAAGTAAAAGTGTGTTCAAGATAGCAATGATGGTAGCAAAAGCAATATAAAATTTGTTAAACTTATTTTTGTAAAATTTAATTAAAATATAACCGCTTGGTTAAAAGAGAAAACACTGAAAATAGATTGGGAATTAGTGCGTAATCTTTTGATGTTTCATAGAAGAGAAAGAAGAACAAAAACTCAGCATGCAAGATATCAGAGTAGATAATATTCGTAATTATACGATTTGGAATAAAATTAAATTAACTATTAAAAAGAAAGGGTTAGAATTAACTTTTGATAGTATAAAATCAGTCAGTAAAACGTCGATTTTGACATTATTATAATATTAGGAGAATAAAATGATAGCAACAATAATTCTAGGTATTTTTACTCTTCTTGTAATGACACTTTTTTTAAAGTGGCTTGGTATTAACCCTTTTATTTTATTAGGGTCAGTTATCATTATTGGATTAGTTTATTTGGCTCTTTGGTTGAATACGTCAGAGTTCCCCTATGGAATTTTTGTCGGGGCTGCAATTACGCTATTTGCTATTGTTTATAGTATAAAGGTATGGCGGGATCCGGCGTATAAAAGCTTAACTTCGAGCGAAAAATGGCGAATATTAAATGGGCAAGATCCATTTAAATAATTGAATAAAATTAGAATATAATCATTATTGTTTTAATAGGAAATAATATGTATTACATAATATGGTTTGTTAAATTCTTTGGTTATGGTCTCGTTTTGCCTTTTATCCTTTTATATATGCTAGGAGTATTGGCTAGCGATAAAGTATGGGAATGGAAAGGTTGGGGATATATTCTTGTATGGTTGAGTATTTTCGTCGTATTTGTCATTTATGAGGTATGTAAAGTTTATATAGAATATAAACAAGAAGAAGCAAGAAGAGAGCAGCTCAAAAAAGAGCAAGAAGAAAAAGACAAAGTTAAATACATTATCATTAAATAACAGGATCATAGTTAGAAAGCTCAATCTTAGCGGATTGGGCTTTTTTTATGAGCGAACTTTATGTCGGATTCATTAGGATATTTGAATATTTAGTTTCAGCTAAATTATTAAATTCTAAGTAACTAAAACAGAGCTTACGGTAGCTAAAGGAACAGACAGGAATAGATGCTTAAAATATCATTCTTACTATTGATGCAATTTAGTTTTGGTTTGATAAATATGATAATCAGAGAGCAATATATCTTGAAAAAGATCAGGCGTCATAATGAATTAAAAATAGATCAAAAAATAAAATTTGATAGGCGTCACATTTTTAAAAAATAGTTAAAAGTGAATCTTGCACGGTTGTTTTTTTTTGTACATTTGGTGCAATTCTTAACCGTCGATTATATGGAGTTTTATTATGAAAAAAACATTGCTAGTTATTGCAATATCAGCTTTTTTAACTGCTTGTGGTAGCGGTGGTGGCAGTAGTAATAGCGAGGCTAATACTACTGAAAATACGGCTGGAAATTCAGTTAATACACCAGCAGTATCAACTGTTCCAGCAGCAGATAAAAAAGATACAAGCTTAATTTTAAATGATATCGCTAAAAGCGAAATAAATCAGTTTGTTCTCAATGGTAAAACTGTTAATTTAATGCCTCAGGGGATGAATCCTGGTGGCTTCTTTATGAATAATGGAGGTAACATTTTTGGTGATACTTTAACGAAGGCGGTAAGTGGTAGAAAATATACTGAAACTCGTTTTGGTATCTTAGTGCCTGATGATGCAGATTTGGTTGCATTCAGTCAGGGTACAGTGACTGTATTAGATGATATGCCAACAGCCAATGTAGAGACTAAATACTCTGGTGATTTTGTTAATTATGACAAGAATAAAAAATCATTTAATAATGGTACAGTGGATGTCGGGGTAAATTTTGCACTTAAAAATATCAAAATTGATACCTTCGATGATCAAACAGGTAAAAAACTAGGTGATACGATGACAGGATCAATCACAGGTAACCAATTTACTTTTGATTCCGGAAAAGGTAAAGGTCAGTTTTATGGCTCACAAGCGGCGGAGTTAAGTGGTATCCATAAGGATGGTAATGTAGTCACTTCTTTTGGAGCTAAAAAACAGTAACCAAGCGGTTATATTTTTGGTAGAATTTACTAAAATGCTCGGGGCGAATTGGATTCGCCCTGAAATTTTTTTGTATAATTGTTGGAGGTATGTAATACGTCCTTACACAACAACTTTTTATAATGGCTGGCGAATACAATTTGCCTTTAAGATATACGGAATATGAAAAAACAATTATTAAGCATTTTAACTATTACTGCCATATCTAGTGCTGTGATAGCGAAAGATTATACACCACAAGATTATAAATCTGAGACCAATCCTGATTTTCAAGCAATAGATAAAATTGAAAAATTTGCAAAAACTGATAAAAAAGTGACCGCTTCAATCTCTCAGAAAAAGAGCAATGCGGTACGAGTAGATGAGCAAAATTTATTAGCTAATCCTCCTTTGTTAAAACGAGCAATGCAAAGTGTTGTATTGACCAAGCAGGTCGAAGGCATTGAGATTGTTTTGCCGATTTATCAAAAACTACCTGATGCTGATCCGTTGCTAATCACGTATGCAAAAGGCTTGCTTGCACATTCAAAGGGGCAGTTTGATACAGCGATCAACTATTACCGTGAAATTATTGCTCACAATCCTGAAATGTCTGTGGTGCGTTTAGATTTAGCAACAGCATTATATGCGAATCATCAGCGTGTGGCGGCACGTGATCAGTTTAATAAATTACAAAGTGAACCTTTGCCACCGAGTGTCGCAGAGCAGGTGAAACAAACCATATTACATATTGACAGAGAGCAAGATTGGCAGTGGAATGCAAATTTTTATTTTCGTAATGAACGCAATATCAATAATGCCCCAAAAGAACGTGAAGTGAAGTATGGTGATGGTAAAGTGACCACGCCAAAAGCTGAAAAAGCACAAGGTTTTCATTTTGATATTGGTGTGTCAAAACGCTTCAACTTAAAAGGTAATTTTTACGGTAACTTACAGGCAGATTTAAGTAGCGATCTGTTTTGGAATAATCATCAGTATGATGATGTTTCTGCCCAACTTGGCGTGGGATTAGGTTACCAAACGGCACGATTTGTCGCAGAAGTGCAACCTTTTGTTAAAAAACGTTTTTATGGCACGGATCCTTATTCTGTGAGCTACGGGGCGAGTGGATTTGAAAGTTATCAATTTACACCACGTTTTAAATTATCAAATAATTGGTCGTGGGAATATGAGAAATTTGATACCAGAAAGCATTTAAACGGTCAGCGTCACTTTATTGGGCTATCCGCCTTTTTTATGCGAAACTCACAACAATATTGGCTTGCGGGAATCAATCTTTATAACAAAGAGGCCCGAGATTTAGATGATGCTTTTGTCCGTAAAGGAGCTTATGTTGGCTTAGGGCAGGAGTGGCAAGGCGGTTTGTCATCTCGTTTGATTTTATCTTTTGGGAAACGTGATTATAAAGGGGTGGATCTGTTTAATATTAAACGTTCCGATAAGGATTATTCAGCGAAATTATCATTATGGCACCGTAATTGGCATTGGCTGGGGATTACGCCTCGTTTGGTACTATCGTGGAATAAAACCAAAAGTAATCATTTTTTATATAATACGCAAGAAAATAAAGTAAATATTGAGTTTTCTAAATCGTTTTAATCAATAAAGGGGAATAGTTCCCCTTTATTTTTATGTGCTTTAGATTTGAAATTTGCTTTTATCACCAATATCAAAATGCAGCGGCATTCGCCATTTTTGGATAGCTAAAACGATAAATAATCCGCCCACGATAACAGATATAATTTGCACCAATAATTCAGTATTAAATTGAATAAAAAACCATAGCAGGGCAACAAAAACAGGCTGTAAATTTAGCAATGGTACTCTAAAACAGAAATATTCTTTGAAGGCTAGTCCTCCTAGCGTAACTAATGCTCCACCAAGTGCTAATTCGTTAAAACCGATTATTTGACATAACAACGCAATCCAAGTGGCGAACTGTAAAATCAGGCGAAAAGATTTTAGATAAATATGCAGTGATGACGCACAACAAACCGCTGCAATTAAAATGCCTATTTGGGCAATATCAGGTTGATAAGGTAATAATAAAACCATTATCCCTGCTAGCACAAAGCCACAGCGATAAATAATAACGGTTAAATAATCCCAAAAGTCCATTGGGGATTGAATGTGTGGATCTGCCATAAAATGTCCTTGTTAATAATTGAAAATTAGATTGACTTCCTTAATTTTAACACAGGATCTAAAATAATTTTTTGATAAGGCGGATTATTGTTTTTGATGCGTGCTAATAAGGTTTCAACCGCCTTTTTAGCGAGCTCTTTTTTAGGCTGATTGATGGTGGTAAGTGGTGGAGCGAGAAATTGGGCGATATGAATATCATCATAGCCAATCACCGCCATATCTTGTGGGATTTTTAAACCTGCTTGCCAAATGGCTTGATAAGCACCGATAGCAATGGTGTCACTACACGCAAACACCGCCTTTGGAAGCGGTTGTTTTTTGAGTAATTTTTGCATAGCGTTAAAACCATCTTGAAAGTTTGCGTGGCTTTCAATAATCCAATCTGAATTGATGGCTAAATTAGCTTCTTTAAGGGCTTTTTTATAACCTTCTAAACGATTTTGAGCAAGGAATTTTTTAATTCCAGCGGTAATAATCGCAATTTTGGTGTAACCTTTATCAATCAGTGCTTTTGTTGCAAGATAGCCACCAAGTTCTGAGTTTTCGATGATTTTATCCGCATTTAATTCCGTTGGCCACCAGTCCATAATTACCATTGGTAACGTAAGTTGATGATTGATATCATCGCTAATATTCCAGTGTGATTCCGAACACATCAAGATCAAACCATCTACTTTTTTCTGAATTAACGTTTGGATATTTTTTTGTAAACGCTCGTTGTTTCCGTCGGCGTAAGAAAGGATCAAATTATAATTATAGCTATGGCAATATTGCTCAACATAACGAATAATTTCAGAGAAAAAAGGGTTATCGCTCGCAGTAACGAGCATTCCAATCGTTCTAGTTTCGTTTACTTTGAGGCTACGAGCGAGTGCCGAAGGGCTATAATTTAGCTCTTCAACAACAGCGAGCACCTTTTCTCTGATTTCATCACTCACAAAGCGAGAGTTATTGATAACGTGTGAAACCGTTGATGTTGATACTTTCGCAATGCGTGCAATATCTTTCATTGTTGCCATTAAGCGTTGATCCTTAAATCGTAAAAATTGGTTTAAATATAACCGCTTATACTAACCGAGATTATTGAGATTGTAAAAAATTCATCACATCTTCTCGGCTAGGAATTGAAGATTGTGCTCCTTTTTTCGTCACTGAAAGTGCGGCGGCTGCGTGAGCAAAGGTGATCGCCTCTGGCATTGGTTTTTGTTCGAGTAATGCCGTTAATAATGCACCATTAAAAAGTATC
>NZ_UGTA01000004.1 GCF_900454895.1 Phocoenobacter uteri
TTCCTGAAAATTGGATAAGTAATAACCACGTTTACATACTTTTAAAAGGAGGAACGGTTAAATTAGATAAACAACACTGTATTGAATACGACGGTAATGAAATCTTATTGCAGTAAGCGGTGAGATTTTGGGGAAAATTTACGAAAAATAGGGGTAAAACAATGGGAAATCAAACGGAAAATACAGACTTATGGGCGACGCCTTTTTGGGTTACTGCTTTTGCTGAATTGTATTTTTTAAATTGTAAAAACTCTAATAAAAATAAAGGATTTGGATTAGATGCAGCCGCAAATGAATTTAATAGAAAATGTAAGAAATTTATTTCAAAAGAACAAGATGCTTTAAGCGTTGATTGGGCGAGTAAAAGTAAACGTATTTGGTGTAATCCACCTTACTCTGATCCATTACCTTTTATAGAAAAGGCAATCACAGAGTCAGAAAAAGGGGCAAAAGTTGTGATGCTTTTAAATGTAGATAATTCTACGAGATGGTTTGCTAAGTGCGTTCAACACGCTAATAAAATTGTATTTGTAACATTAGGACGAATACCTTTTTTACATAGCCAAACAGGCGAAGAAACCAAAGGAGCAAAACGCCCGCAAATGTTTGTCTTTTTTGACAAAACAAAAAGAGAAAAGTTATCAACAGACTATCTTTCTCTAAATGAAATAAGACAAATTTCACATTATAGACATTTAAGAGATTAAATAAGGAGTAAACAATGGAAAATCAAACAGTACAACAAACAATTAAAGAGCGTGGTGCGGTTTATGGGGATTTTGGACTTTATGCACAAATTGCTCAAGAGTTAAAAGGAATTATCTATCTATATGGTGAAAACCTTGATGGGCATCAATTAGAAGCACTTGAAATGATGTGTGTAAAAATAGGTCGTATTTTATCAGGTGATCCAAACTATGATGACAGTTGGAAGGATATTGCAGGTTATGCAATTTTAGGGGGTAATTTGGATAAGGGGAACGATGATGAGTAATACATTACTAGAAATTCAAATAAAGTCAGTTAGAGAGTTAAATGGTGAAGGCATTACATTCTGGGGAGGTAAAACTTGTATGGATATTCCAAAGCAAAGAAGTAATGGATACTCAGCAGATTTATATTTTGATGAAGCTAAATTTTTTCAACAACAACTTGAGCATTGGATAAACAAAAATATAGACAAAAGAGAGGAAACAACAATGACAGCAACGACATTTAAAACAGGTGATAAGGTATATTATCCGGATCACGATTGTAAAATTCATACACTTGAACGTGATGCGATGGGAAACCGGCTCTCAATTAAGTTAGATAGCGATCAGTGCTTCAATTCTTATGTTCCATTTACTAATAAGGGCTCTTTAGACGCTTCTGGGATTCAAAAAATATTTTTAGCAACTGAAGAAAATCACAAGCTACTTTCACAATTATATCCAAATATCGAATTTGAAAAACCTAAGTTAAGGGGAAGTGAATTAGCTAAGAAACTAGCTAAGGATCAATATATTTTAGCTTGGGTATCCCCTGTTTCAGACAAAGAAGCAAGAAACAGAACAATCCCTGATGTAATTAAATATAATAATGCTAATAACCGCTTTGAGTCAGAATATGGCTCTAAATGGGAATATGCTGTTCCTGTAAGATTAACTAAAAATGGAACAGTGGAAATCACAGAAGAGGTTAGATAAGGAGAGAATTATGAATGTAAATGACACGATGGTCAGCAAACCTAAACTATGTAAAATGACGACGCTCTCCTACCCGACCATTTGGCGAAGAATAAAAGCAGGGCGATTTCCCAAACCTTACCCTCTTTCCCAAAATCGCGTTGCTTGGAAACTCAGTGAAGTTCAAGCTTGGATAGAAGAACAAGGCAAAAATGTAATGTAGAAAGGTGCAGATAAATGGGCTAAAATATTAAATGAAATATTTTAGCCCATTTTTTTATTTATCAGTTTACTATGCACTTCAATATAATAAAAACAGATCCTGATCTTTTTACACCAAAAGCAACGGTATAAATGACGGTATAAAAATAACAAATAACAGGTAACAACTTGATTTTTATAAACTTTTATATTGATGAGATTATAGAGTGGGAGTGATATTTTACTGTTTCATATTGTTTCAGGACATTTCAAAAATAGTATAAAAGCCTTAATTATAAGGCTTTTATCATTTCAGGGCGTTTCATCGCATTTCATTGTATTTCAATTTTTTGTCGGTATAATCTGCGGTATTATTTTTCTATACCGTTAATTTTTTAGAAAATACCGTTATAAAACAAACGGTATTTATTTGGAGCTAAAATGCTGAGTAATTCTAAACTTAAATCGCTTAAACCCAAAGAAAAAGCCTATAAAGTCGCTGATCGTGATGGGCTTTATGTTTTCGTGTCTAAGAAGGGGACCATTTCTTTTCGTTATGACTATATTATTAATAAAAGGCGGGAAACTTTAACAATTGGGCGATTTGGGGCTGATGGGATCAGTTTGAGTGAGGCTCGTGAGAAATTGATGATGGCGAGAAAATTGGTAAGTGAGGGAATTTCGCCGGCTAATGAGAAAAGGCAGAAAAAATTCAGCCTTAGCGGTTGCGGGAATTTCGGTTTTTTTGCTGAGAAATATTTGAAAGAGGTTGAGCTTGCGGAAAGTACAAGACAGTTGAGACGGGCGACATTTGAACGTGAGATTAAGCCTTATTTTGGTAATAAGTTGATGACTGAGATTAAGGCGATTAATATTCGAAATCATTGTGAGATTATTCGTGATCGCGGTGCACCTTCTACGGCTATTTTTGTGAGAGATTTTTTTAATTTGGTGTATAAGTTTGCTATTTCAAAAGGGGCTGAATTTGGTAATCCTGCTGAGAAGGTGGCAAATTCTTCGATTGCGACCTTTAAGCCAAGGGAACGAGTTTTAACGCCTAGGGAAATTCATTTATTTTTCAATGAGCTGAATAATACTGAGCGTTATTTTACGCTTAGAAAAGGCATTTTGTTCATTCTTTATACGATGGTTAGAAAGGGCGAGTTAGTCTCTGCAAAATGGGATGAGTTTGATTTTAATAAGAATATTTGGACAATTCCCGCTGAGCGTATGAAGGCAAGACGTTCGCACAATGTTTATTTATCGCGTCAGGCGCTGGAACTTTTGACGGCGTTTAAAATTTATAGTGAAGAGTCAGAATTTGTGATCCCTTCTCGTACTTCTTTATTCAAGCCGGTTTCTTTGAGTTCTTTAAATCGGGTTGTGAGTGAAACGGTGAAAATTATGCAGGATAAGGGTATGGAGATTGATCACTTTACTATTCACGATTTAAGGCGAACCGCCTCTACTCTGCTCCACGAAAAAGGCTTTAATTCTGATTGGATTGAGAAGGCATTAGCCCACGAGCAGAAGGGGGTGAGGGCGGTTTATAATAAAGCGGAGTATGCAGAACAACGACGGGAGATGATGCAGAAATGGGCGGATATGGTAGATTGTTGGATTAGGGGGCAATCTGTTTAAAAATAATCTGATAAAATCATTGATTTATGTGTATGCGTGTGTATAATAATTATTGATTAAGACAAGGAGGAAGCATGCACTCAAGAGACTTAATCAAAGAGCTTAAAGCTATCGGTTGTTATCAAATCAGGAGTGGAAAAGGAGATCACCATATTTGGTATAGTCCAAAGACAGGTAAAAAATTTCCAATTACGCATCCTGTTAAAGATATTCCAATCGGTACTTTAAGATCAATCAAAAAATCGGCAGGGCTTTTATAGCTCTGCCGAGCTTAAAGCGGAGGTTATATGCTATTTACAATCGGTGTTGAAACACCACAAGATGAAAATACAGCGTTTGGAATGGTTGTGCCAGCACTTTGTAATGATGAATATAGTTGTTTTAGTGCGGCGGATAGTGAAGGAGAGATTATCCCACAAGTAACAGACGCCATTCATACAATGCTTGAATTAATGATTGATGAAGAATTTGATATTTTGTCAATTAAAGATAAAGGGTTCAGATTTTATAAAACCTTAGAAGATTATGATTATTGTGATACTTGGTTATTAATTGATATTGATTTAACCGC
>NZ_UGTA01000005.1 GCF_900454895.1 Phocoenobacter uteri
AAAAACTATTGAAGACATCACAACAGGTGCTGATGTTAACTACCACGAAGTCACTTATATTGGTATTGATCTAGCAAATAACTTAACCACCGCAACGGTGACCAGTTATTTCTCGCTGAAAGCTAAACAAAAAGGCAAACACCCAATCGGAGAACCGAAACGGTTTACCATTGAGAATAAACCGCCAAAAGGCGTAGAGCTGGAAAATTGGCTTTATGAGAATTTAACGCAGGCAATCCCTGAAGACTATCAACCAACACCTGAAAATGAGCAGTATATGGGTTATGTTGATCCGTATTTATTTAGTGGCGGGCTAGTTAAAGATGTGGAGGAAGAAAGCAATGAGAAATAAATAGGGATATGGCTATACTCCGTTTAGGTTGTAGTTATATTTTGGGGTTAAAAATATGAACAATGGTAAAAATTAACTAAACAGTGATTGTGACAGAATCGTGACATAACTATTTAAAAAATCACTAAATTGGTTGTATTTTGCATGTATAAAAATACATATTTAAAAGTATAACAAATTGATTTTAAATAAGTTTTTGTTTTATCTGTTTATATTTGTTCGCACTTCTAAGCCGTAGGTCATTGGTTCGAATCCAATAGGGCGTACCATTTAAACTCTTTTAAATCAATGACCTACAAGAATGTTTCTGTTTTTCTATTTTGTCATAAAATGATAACGTGACAAAATCGTGACAAGAATATTTACTCCAATTTATCGACTACTATAAATTGATACGCTTTCTGCGTGAGATAAAAGATGATCTGCATTTAAGTGAGCGTATTTTTTTACCATCTCTAATGTTTCCCAGCCACCTAACTCTTTTAAAGTAAAAAGTGGCGTTCCTGCTTGAGCGTGCCAACTTGCCCAGGTGTGTCGCAAATCGTGGAAGTGAAAATCCTTTATTCCACACCGTTTTGTTGCAAGGTTAAATGTCTTTCTGTTTATATCTAAAAGAGGTTTACCCGTGCTACTCACAAATATAAACTTGTGATGTTTCCCTTTCTGATTTTGTAAAACATTTATCGCTTCTTCATTTAACAATAGTGATCTTGCTTTTCCTGATTTGGCAACATCATTAGTCACTAAAGCAATTCTATTATTAAAGTCTATTTTATCCCAAGTCATGGTTAAAATCTCTGTTCTTCTTGCTCCTGTTAGCAGGGCAAAAAGACAGATATTCTTCATCCATTCTGTTGATATATTAGCAATAAGAGTTTGTGCTTGTTTTCTTGTTAGCCATCTGACTCGTACTGGAGGCTCTTTTTTCTTTGGAAGATAAGGTATTTTATCAATGTAGCCAGATTGATAAGCTAAATTTAGAATACGACCTAAAGATTTTAAATATTTATTTTGCGTTGTATTAGAAAGTGGCTTACCAGTAGATGCATTATGAGTGGGAACTTTATTTATAATAACTTTCGTTGTTAAAGTATTTAATTCTTTTCCTGCAAAGCACGTTCTCCAATATGTAGCATGTCGTTTTCTTGTTGCTTTATCTTTTACATTTTCAGCATCTTTTACATAGAGAATTAGAGCATCTTCAAAAATATATTTTGGCTCTTCCTCTAGTTTATTGACACGCCATTGTTCGGCTTTGAGTTTATCGTGGAATTCTTCCGCTTTCTTTTTTATAGTTGTTTCAGTAGAGCATCTAATTCTTTTGCCTGATGGCGTTGCGATACTAACCCACCAGATACCTGATTCTCGTTTGTAGAGTGACATTGCTGTTCTCCCATAAGATCTGTTATTGAAACAAGCCTACCTATGCTTGCCTGTTTTTTGCGTTTCTGTTCAAGTACAGATGGATAAACACGCCATACCCGTGATCCTTCCATTTGAAAAAATCCCCATTTATGGCGTTTTTCATACACTGTTTGATAATGCATTTTTAGCTTGTCAGCTACTTCTTGTATAGATAACGCTTCTTCCATTATTCCCTCCAAAATAAAACCCACTTGCGTGGGCTTGGTTTAAGTTTGATTTCTAGCCTTTAATTGCCATAATTCTTTGATACACTTCCTTAGCCTTTTCTTCTGTATCAAAAATAAAACCTTTGTTAAATGCTTCTTGAAGTGGTTTATCTGCTTTGCCATTTAATAGCTTACAGCCATTTACACGCTGGTAACTAGCAATGGTTACAATGTAATATTGTTGATTTCCTTTAACTTCTGCTTTATTTACTGGCTTAATGGGGACTAGTTTTTTATCTAACAAATCATTTTGTTCTTGCAATTGCTCCATCAGGTTATTAGATACTTCTAATTTCCACTTTGTATCTTCTAGTAATTTCCGTAACTTAAAAGGGTTAAGCATCATTTTAATTCTCCTTATTTCAGATATAAAAAAACCGCTTATAGGCGGTTAATGGATTGTTACTTTTTATACTATTGGAACCTCAGTTACCAATATATATGCAGGATTCTTCTTACACATTTTTATATTGTAATCTCTTATTGAAAGAGCCTCGCTTTTAGATACACCACATCTTGATTCACTAAGAATATGCCATTCTCTAAATCCCTGCATCCAATACATAACAATATATTTTTTATTATCGTTTAAAATTAGTTCACTACTCACAATTTTTCTCCACCAATATTTTTACTTCAGCCGTTCTTTTACAGTGACTATCTCTATAACTACACCAGCCTTTCTGTTTTTCAGTCGGTGCTAATTTAAGAGCTTTATTCCATAATTTACTAGCTTCTTCGTAGTTATCCTCCTGTTCCAATTTCCGTGCTTGTTGAACAAGATTATTGTATTGCCATTTCTTTGAGGCTTTTTGTTTTTTGTGATGAATTTGAATTATATCTCTCATTTTATTCTCCCACATTTTTTACACACAAAACATACAGGCATATCACATACGCTAGATGTCTGTGGTTCATACTCGTGTTCACAGGTACTTTGCTTATACCACTGATACAACATAAATAACATTTTGCCTATCACTTAAGTCTCCTATATAAATTTTTCTAACTTTGGCGGTGTAAAATACTTTCCTTTAGTGATTTTTCCACCTTCATTGAAGACTGCTTTATTATTTTCAAACTTAGAGAAGTTACTTTTATTAACTTCTTCTATAGCTGAGATAACATCCCAGCTATTTAAGTAGGCGTATCCAATACAACTCACAATGATGTCGCAAATAGCATCTAGTTGCTCGACCTCATTATCTGAGTTAATAGCATCTTGAAGTTCTAAGAACTCTTCCGCAATACATTTATACTGAACATCAATACATTCTTTGTTACTAACCTTATGTGATAACGCTACTTCAAACCATTCCAAAGTTCTTTTCATTATTTGCTCCATAAAAAAATAACCCCTGCATTGCAAGGGTTGTCTATATAAAATTATTATTTTCTATTGGTATCGTTCCAACACCGATAGAAAAGTGCATTTTTATGTTGGTGTTAGTCTAAATCGCCCAAAGTTGCTTGGGCATCACGTAATCTTTCTTCTATTTCTTGGACTTTATAAGAAAAGTCATTGTCATCTGGATCAAGTTCTAACACCATATCTTTAGCTTCTTCAATTTGTTTAAAACATTCATTAGTAATTTTTGCAATTTCTTTTTCTACTTGGTCAAATAAACTCATTTTTTACTCCTATCTAGAATGGTATGGAATCATCAAAGTTCCCACTATTAGCAGATGAAGGTTGTCCATAAAATTCATTTTGTGCTTGGTATGGATTTTGCTGTGGCTGCGGTGCTTGGCGGTTTCTATCATCTTTATCTGCGGTGTGAGCGATAAGATAATCAATTCGTTCAGCAGGTCTGTTTTCAATGTACTCTGCTAATGTTTTACCTGTCTCATAACCAAATGGACACACAATTTGGAACTGATAACCATCTGAACCATCACCTTTAGTGTAAAGGCGTTTTTGCAAGAATAACCCCACTTTTTTACCTGTTAATTCAGGTGCAATATCCTTTCCATCTTTTAATACACGACTTAATTGTTTAACACGAGTACACCCCATGA